>CAYGLI010000004.1:0-56681 GCA_964350795.1 uncultured Micavibrio sp. | reverse complement strand
CGTACTTCCAACAGGGACAGCTCCCGAGATGTGCTTATCGGCCCGAGAGATTAAAGTCACACACGCACGCCGCAGCCAATTTGACGAAGATATTTTATTTTAACCTGCTTCACTCATCACTAGCGTATTTTTATACGCGTCGCTCTTCGTTCATAATCTAAATCAAAATCTCTTCGCTTTTCTTGTGCTACATATAACGGAACTACTTAAAAAATTCCACATAAATAAAATACTCTGTGTCTCTGTGCCTCTGTGGTAAAAACAATTCATGGATAAATCACAATTACGCGTGTGGGCGAAAGAGGTTAGGGGCAATATACCTGATGACCAACGTGAGGGTGATGCTTTACAGCTACAAAAGAACGTCATGACCCGCCTTGACCGTGTAATCCAGAAAAACGGGACGTTCGTGGTTGGAACGTATTACCCAATAGGCACAGAAATTATTCCACCGCATGATTTGCCAAATGCACAAATGGCCTTGCCCGTCATCCGCAATAAAACCACGTTGGAATTTTATAAGTGGTCTGTTGGTGACCCATTGGTTAAATGTGATTTTGATATTCCGATTCCTGATACGCGGAATTTATCGTCTGTGGTACCTGATATTATTCTATTACCTTTATTATTATGCGATAAAAATGGTAATCGCATTGGGTACGGAGCAGGGCATTATGATCGCTATATTGCGTCATGCGATACCAAAGCGTTATTAATCGGTATCTGTTTCGATGAGCAAGTTTATGATGGTGACATTCTTGCCGAACCTCACGATATTCCTTTGGATTTGATTGTCACCCCGAAACGCGTTATAGAAATATCATGAAAATATTATTTATTGGTGATGTGGCATGGGATAATGGGCGTGATGCGTTGTCAAGATATCTGCCTGAATTGCGAAAAAAACATAACCCTGATGCCGTGATTGTGAATGGTGAAAATTCCGCGCATGGTGTTGGTATTACACCTAAAATTGCCGATTGGATGTTGAATGATTTGAACATTGATTGCATCACGGGTGGTGATCATTCATTCGACAAGCGCGAAATCATTCCCTATATGCCTACGCAACCGAAATTGATTCGTCCTGCAAATTATAACGGCATGGCAGGAAATGGTGTTTATAGTTTTAAGGATCATAAGGGGCGTTATGTGACCGTCATCAATATGATTGGGCGTGTGTTTACAGGCGCGCTGGTCGATTGCCCGTTTAAAACGCTTGATAAAATTCTTGAGAATATAAAGTTAAAAACAAACAGCGCGGCCATTATTGTTGATTTCCATGCCGAGGCAACATCGGAAAAATATTGTTTTGGCCATTATGCGGATGGACGCGTGAGCGCGGTTTTGGGAACGCACACACATATCCCAACCGCCGATCATCAAATATTACCAAAGGGCACAGCTTATCAAAGTGATGTTGGAATGACGGGATGTTACGGCGGGTCAATCGGTGTTGATTTTGAGGTTCCAATGCAGGGTTTTTTACAAGGGCGTATGATTGACAAAATGCAGGCGGCAGTTGGTGAAGCAACGGTTTGTGGGGCGTTGATTGAGGTGAATGATGAAACAGGGTTAGCCGAAAAAATAACGCCCATTCGTACGGGTGGAAATGAATTAACTCAATCGGTTTAACTAATTAGCGTCTTTGTCATCCAATCGCCTTTTTGGCGTTGTGTCCTCGTCCAAAAACTTGCGGCGTCTATCAGGGCCAAAAAAATCAGGTGCCTTCACAAATTGCCTTGGTTTTGTGATGATGTGATCTATGCGCTTATAAAGATCATTTGCAGTAAATGGTTTTACCAAAAATTCAGTTACGCCCGTGTCCCGTGCCTTTAAAACACGTTTTTTCTCACTAAATCCTGTCATCAAAAGAATAGGGACGTAGGGGTTAGGGCTGAAATTATCTGTTCTTATTTTTTTTGTGAATTCAATGCCGTTGATTGGTTTTATTAACCAATCAACAAGGATAAGGTCATGTTTGATTTCACAAAAACGCGCATATCCAATATCGGTATTCGTCGCCACAGTGATGAGATTAATCCCCAAACCCTTTAGAAGCGCACAGGTTATCTGTGTCATGGGTTGGGAGTCCTCAACAATGAGAACTTTTACGTTGGAAAAATCATAGGCCATGTTTCAAGACTTGTTTTCGTTATTTAATATTAATATAAGATAAGGGTATTTAATAATTCACGACTAATCAAGGGTTTAAAATTATGGCAGGCCATTCAAAATTTGCAAATATCAAACACCGTAAGGGCGCACAGGATAAAAAACGCGCCAAAATTTTTAACCGTTTAGGTAAGGAAATCACGGTTGCAACCAAATTGGGTGGCCCTGATGCCGATATGAACCCACGGTTGCGTCTCGCCATTTCTGGTGCGCGGGCGGCAAATATGCCAAAAGATCGTATTGAAAAGGCAATTTCGGTTGGTGATCCTAATTCGGCTGATGCCAAAGATTACGAGGAAATCCGCTATGAAGGGTACGGTCATGGCGGTGTAGCAATCATTTTGGAAACAATGACCGATAATCGCAACAGGACAATCGCCGAGATGCGAACAATCTTTTCTAAGGCAGGTGCGAATTTGGGTGAGGCGAATAGTGTTTTGTTTGGATTCGCCCGTATGGGTGAGATTATTTTGCCTAGTTCTGTGGGGAGTTTTGATTCTGTGTTCGAATTCGCGTTGGAGACAGGTGCCGAAGACATCGAGGACAACGACGACTATTACAACATCTATACGGCGATGGATGATTTTGGTGACGTCCAAAAGGCGTTGGAAGATAAATATAAAACAATCGAGCGTTCAGGATTAATTTGGAAACCAAAAACAATGATTGATAATGACCTATCCACCGCCGAGAAAAATATGCGCCTCATCGACGTCCTAGAAGACAACGAAGATGTTCAAGCCGTGTTTACGAATATGGATATGAGCGATGAAGTCGCGGAGAAGTTGGCAGAAGGGATGGATGATTAGAGCTTTTTCTCTTTGGGCTTTCTTCGACCGTTCATGCGGGCGAGGCGGTTATTGTTTGTTTTA
Organism: uncultured Micavibrio sp.; assembly: GCA_964350795.1. Classification (GTDB taxonomy): domain Bacteria; phylum Pseudomonadota; class Alphaproteobacteria; order Micavibrionales; family UBA1664; genus UBA1664. The sequence continues at coordinate 53,634 of CAYGLI010000004.1, read as the reverse complement.
ATATAGCTGCCCAAAAGTTCTTTTGTGTGTTGTGTTGCATTTTTCATGAGATCAATAGCGGTATTTCTTCGATTATCATTATGCTTCGTCTCCATAAAGTGATCTATCGAAGCTGTAATTGTTTCATAATCATCACGTCCTAGTTTTTGTCTTAATTTTTTCAGAATATTTTCATTTGTTTTATCTTTTACTTCATTCTTCGCTTCTAATCGGAATAAATAAATTCCTATCATTCTAATTGATTGAGCATATTTATTAAACTCATCTTGATCTAAATCTTGTTCTGTTGCTCTGATTTCTTTTGAGTACAAATATTTCGCATTCGCATCCGCCCATGGACCATCATATATTTTTTCTTTATGAGTAGCGTTATCACCCAATGATTTGCGCATAGAAATCCGACGATGGACGGCCTGATGAAAACGACCTTTTAAGCGCGTTGACAGTGATTGAATTTCTTTCAAAGGCTTTTGTTCAAAAAGAAGTTCGGAATTAACCTCATTCGATTTTTCTTTTAGCGATTGCCCTGATTGTTTTAGTTCAGCAAGCATAGGATTTTTATTGGCAATTAACTGTGCCAATTTAAAAATATCTTTTGGAGGAAAGCCTCTTAAATTGTCTACAGATAGATCAAAGCTAAAACTAAGTTGGCTATTTCCTAATACTTCTTGTATACAGTCATCAATTGTTAAGGAGGTCATATGGTGCATATCATCTGCTGTCTTTAGTATGCGATAGTCAGAAACTAGATTTACAAATCCGATACTATTATTTATTCCATGGTCACGAATAGTCATTAGGGTTGCGAAGGCATCGGCTAAACATTCTCCATATAAATAGAGTTTAGTTGCTTTTTCAAAAGGTTTATCGTTTTTATTAGTTATTGTATCAGAAAGAATATCAGGGTCATGAATTCCTAAATACCAATTATCATTTTCTAAAATGCTATCTTGAGTTTCATGTATTTTATGGGCTAGCTCATGAAAAAAAACAAAATCGCTTTCAATGTTTTCGTCATAATTTGGAGAGGCAGTGAAATTAAATTTAGATGTTAACCCAGCCTGAAAAACACTTTTGCTTGATAGATAAATATCCGAGATATAAAGCTCGCCATTTTCTAATCTTTTTCTGTTTTCTTGTGATTGAGGGTTCATATCAACAAAGTTACGATTGATATTCTTAAGATCACTCTGAAAATTCTGGCGTGCAACCTCATCATCTTCAGGAACGTTTGAATCATGAAAACGAATTACACCCTGTTCCGCCATGTCGGGGAAGTTGGTTTCGTACCATGCGATGCGTTCTTGTAACGACTTCATACGCTTATTTTATACGAAAAATATTATGAACATGTAAAGAATAGATTGAATTTTATATAAATAAAACGATAGCGAACAAATAAAGAACATGCCATTATGAATTCTATGAGAATACTTGGTATTGACCCTGGGTTAAATAATACGGGGTGGGGCATTATTGAACAGAACCAAAATGCGCTGAGATATGTCGCTAGTGGGGTTATCCAACCCAATGCCAAAGCGGATACGGGGGATCGTTTGTACATGATCGACGCGGAATTGGATAAAATCATATCACTTTATAAACCCGACACCGCAGCGATAGAGGAAACATTTATCAATAAATCGGGGTCTTCGTCGTTAAAATTAGGGATGGCGCGTGGTGTGGCGTTTATTGCGCCTGCGCGGGCGGGACTGTCCATTGCCGAATATGGTGCGAATAAGGTTAAAAAATCGGTCGTGGGGGCGGGGCACGCCAACAAAGACCAAATCAAAATGATGGTTAAAATTTTACTGCCCAAGGCCGATTTTCAATCCGAAGACGCGGCGGATGCCCTTGCCATTGCGATTTGTCACGCACATCATTATCATGCGAATAAAAGGATGGTGTCATGATCGGAAAATTAACGGGTATAATTGATAATATTAAGGGCAACCAATTGCTGTTGGATGTGAATGGCGTTGGGTACATTGTGTTTGCATCGGGTCGAACATTATCCAAAATTGGTACAAAGGGCGATACTTGTTCGGTATTAATCGAAACAAATGTCCGTGAAGACCATATTCACCTCTACGGATTTGCCGATGCGATTGAACAAGAATGGTTCATGATTTTGACCAAGGTTCAGGGCGTGGGCGCAAAGGTTGGTTTGGCGATATTATCGGTCGCATCCCCCAATGATTTATCACTTGCGATCGCTGCGCAGGACAAGGCCGTGTTTACACAGGCCGATGGTGTCGGCCCTAAATTGGGTACACGTATCGTAACGGAATTAAAGGATAAGGTTGGTAGTATCGATTTATCACCAATATCACAACCATCACGCACGGGTGCAAATATTACCGTTGGTGATAATGATAATACGCACGAGGCATTGTCGGCATTGGTGAATTTAGGTTATGGCCGATCAGAGGCGATGATTGCAATCTCGCGTGCCAAGGCGAACATGGGTGATGACGCTGATTTGGGCGCACTTATTAAACAGGGGCTAAAAGAGCTGTCCGCATAAAAAAAATCCCCGTACAAATGACGGGGATTTATAATCTTATTTACGGTGCAGAATTATGCGGCCTGGGATAAAACAGTTTCCAGTTTATCGGCGGCATCTAGTTCCGTTGTTTTTTCAATCGCGGCAACTTCACGCGCAAGACGTTCTAGGGCGGATTGATAAATTTGACGTTCTGAATATGATTGCTCGCTATCATCCTTTGGTCGGCGAAGGTCGCGAAGAACCTCGGCAATCATAACAGGGTCGCCAGAATTAATTTTTGTTTCATATTCTTGTGCACGACGTGACCACATGGCGCGTTTTGCCTTTGCCTTACCTTGTAATGTCACAAGGGCATCATCCAAACGTGATGATGAGCATAATGCACGTAGGCCAGACTCCTCAGCCTTTTGCACAGGGATTTTTAAACGCATGCGGTCTTTTTCAAAAGAAATGGAATATAATGACACATCAACACCACCAACATTAAAGGATTCGACACCTTCGATGTGACCCACACCATGCGCGGGGTATACAACGGCATCGCCTTGTTTGAAATTTTTAACGTCGTTTGCTGGTTTCTTACTCATATTCTTTTCTTCCTCTCAATATTTGTTTCTTACCTCACGATAAAAAGGCCAGCATTTTATGCATGACCCATACCAAATCGATTTATATGGTTTTTATCGTGTCCTTATGAAATTTAATGGCATCCTGCCTTTTAATAATTTTTATTATTTAAATTTCATTGTTGAATAAGACCTTAACAGAAAATTAACAAAAAATCAAGTGTTTATTATGTCATTAAACTATTGATAATCAAAGATTCTTTTGTAGGTTATGTTCTGACCTCTGATGCTGAAATCCAGTCCCAGCCATTCTTCTGAGGTTTTGTCATACCATATTGTGATGGTGCGCTCGTCATTAACGCGCAAAATATATTTTTTTGCATTAAAATCTTTTTTTTCAATTGAAAAGATTTCTGACTTTGTTTCAGTAATCTGGATACTATCCAACATTCCTTTTTGGGTGTTTAACAATGTTGGTTGTTTCACAAATGATGGATGCCAATAGCTGGATGAAAAAGGCGGTTTGTTTAATTGTTGGTTTTTTGAACTGCTTTGAATATCAAAAACCGCTCCGTCCCATTTCCCGTTTACAAAATATTCGTCACCATTATCGTTGGTTTCGGATGAGAGTGAGAGTAGTTTATTATTATCCCAGATTTCAGTGTTAAAATGTTCATATTCAAAAAACGTGATTGGCCCTGCGCTTACACTCATTTTGATATGAATATCGACCTTTGTTTTATCATCAGCTGTTGTTGAAAATTTAACCGTATGCACGCCAAACGGATTGCCATTCCTTAAAACCTGAAACCGCAATTCTTTGTTGTCTGGTATTGCGGCGATTGCCGTGAAGGGGAATAACATTAAAATAAAAAGTAAAAATAATTTCATCTGAGCCATGGTTTCCATTTTGGTTGTGATATATAAGCATGTTTACGTTTCAATTTTAATATTGGTTTCATTTAATGTCAGAATCCCAAGTCAAAGACCCGATGCATGTATTCATGCTTGCAATTACCTCTACCATCTTGTTTTCATTTATGAATTTGGCGGTAAAATATGTGGCCGAAAGTGGTGTGCATATTACACAAATTATATTATTTCGTAATTTATTGGCCCTGCCCGTGGTTTTGTTGTTGGTTAGCCGATGCATTGACAGTAAAAAGTTATTAAAAACAGCGCGTCCTTTCTCTCATATGTTTCGCGGGCTTGTCGGTATATCGGCCATGGCTTGTTTCTTTTTATCTTTCAAGATGCTGCCATTGGGTGATGCAACGGCATTGCATTTTGCCTCGCCGATTATTTTAACCGCATTGTCTGTTCCATTTTTGGGTGAAAAGGTTGGAAAGTGGCGTTGGGGTGCGGTTGCTGTTGGATTAATCGGTGTCATCATTATTGCCAACCCATCGGGGAATACAGAAATTTTAGGGTCATCGATTGCCTTGTTGGCGGCATTATTGGCGGCGATTGCGGCCATTATGGTGCGTAAAATGGGGGAGACAGAACATTCATTGACGATTGTTTTTTATTTCACGATGTCGGGGATTATTGTTTCACTTATACTATGTCCCTTTTTCTGGCAACCAATCACCAGTGTTTGGGTGTTTTATGCCTTACTGATGGTTGGAATATTGGGAGGGATTGCTCAGTATTTTCTAACAAGAGCTTATGCGCAGGCACCTGCGGCGTATGTAAGCGTTTTTTCCTATGCCGCAATCGTGTTTTCAATTGGGTTTGATATTATCTTTTGGATGCATATCCCTACATGGAATGTATGGACGGGAAGCGCGATTATTATGGCCTCTGGTTTGGTGATTTTATACCGTGAGGTTGTTCATAAGGGCAAGCAAGCAAGATTAAGCATGTATGGCCTAACACCCATTCGCCCAACACAGGCGGATTTAGACGAGGGCGTTGTTACGCCACCCCCATCGGATGATAAAAAGGATAAACCTACTGCACAATAACCTTATAGGCCTGGTTGGCGCGGGGTTGTTCGCCTGCACCCATTCCATTAATGACGCGGAAGCGTTCTTCGTTTAATCCGTCATTATAGGGGAATCGCGCAGACATTGCGGCGACGGTATGACCGGATTTTGCAACGCGCATTGATAATGTTTTGGGTCTATATTTGTTTTTATCAGATGGCGATAGACGCTTAAAGCTAAAAGCAGCGGATTGTAATGCACTCACTTCTGTTGCAGACAATCCAATAGGCATGGCCAAAACCATTTGGTAAATCGTATCGGCATCCCATTCAATGACAATAATACGGATATTTGATTTGACGCCATTGATTGACCCTGTGCGCTCAACCGATGCGGTTTTGAAACCGTTAATCGTATTTGTGCCGAAATCACGCGCATTGGACATGTCGCCCTTTAAGACGACTTGACGCAAATAATCCTCGATGGATTGCCCTTGTTTTTTTGTACCACCAGTAAAAATAAGGGTTCCGCCATTATTGGATTTTGATTGTGCCACAAAGGATGCTGCGGAATTTTCAGTTTTGTAATTGTTGGGAATATCAAAGATAAATCCTAATTCTGGATGTACAAATTTTCCACTATCAACAAAACCTTGTTCAGCGCTGTCGCCAACTGTCATTCCACTAATCGCCTTCATGTAATCTATACGGTTTGTTGCGTTTGGGCCATTAGGATATTTTTGAGCCTCGGCGATGGATCGTGAAACACGTTCGGCGGTGACAGGGTGCGTAGAGAAATAATTAGGGGCACTATTTGTTTTTTGCCCTGCTTCTTTCGCCTCAAGCGCGGCAGAGGCATCAAGTGCCTTGAGGAAATTCGCCATACCCATCGGGTCATATCCCGCGCGGGATAGGTAACGAATACCCAAATCATCGGATTCATGTTCTTGGGATCTTGAATAACTGCTTAAATATAAATTCGCTCCTAACCCGAGGGCTTGGGACGCGCCATCAACCTTGATTGCCGCGGATAGGATGCTTGCGCCAATGCTTGTGACAACAGATGTTGAATAACGCTCGGCGCTGTGCCGTGCTGTGACATGGCCAATTTCGTGGCCGATAACACCCGCCAATTCGGATTCATTATTGGCCAATGTTAAAATACCACGTGTGATATAAACATATCCGCCTGGCAAGGCGAATGCGTTAACAACGGGGCTATCCAGTAATGTAAATGTGTATTTGACGTCTTGGCGTTCCGTGAAAGGGACAAGTTTTTGCCCAACACGTGTTACGTAATCACGTAAGGCTTTGTCTTTTACAACGCCACCATATTGCGCCAATATTTTTTCATGTTCTTGCGCGCCAATCTGGGCCTCTTGAGACGCGGGCATCAACCCCGTGAATTGATTACGCCCTGTGGCCTGATTGGTGGAGCAGGCCGCCAATGTCAAAAGAGGAAATAAAAGAATCAGCTTGAAGTATGTCTGCATATTTGTCATCACTGTGGTTATGTTTCGTTATCTATTTCTATCATTAATCTGCGTCATGTCCATGGCACAAATAGGGCACGCCCAATCCGTGGATGATGAATTGCGTCAAAAATTGCAATTAACAATGCCAAAGGCACGCGTCACACAAGTGATCGATGGGCAAACATTTGTGGTGAATAATACCAAAACAATTCACCTGCCCGCAATTTATATCCCATGGGAAAATCCGCAATCACAAGGCGAATACGGCGCCCGCGCGAAAAAGTTCCTAGAGGATGTAATCCTAGAAAAGTTCGTGCGTATCTATCAGGTGCGCAATAACGAGAGGGGATTATTTAACGCGCTGGGGCATAACGAGGGTTATGTGACCGTTGAGGGTCAATTCGTTCAATTGATGATGGTTGAGGCGGGTTTGGCCTTTGCCTATCCATCGCAAAGCCATAATGATTTGGCTGATATGATTTATGGGGCTGAAGTTAAAGCCAGAGACTCCAAAGTCGGTTTTTGGGCGGATGAGACATGGGCCATCAAAACACCCGACACCGTTGCGGAAGTCGAAAATCGATTTGTCATTGTCGAGGGAACCGTAAAAAAGGTCGCATCGCGAAATAATGTCATCTATCTCAATTTCGGTGATGATTGGCGTGACGATTTTACCGTCGCGGCCTCAAGCCAAATTCGTCGTGATTTTTCTAAGGCTGGGATTAACGTCATGCAACTAGCCAGCCAAAAAATCCGCGCCCGTGGTTGGGTGAGGGAGTATAATGGGGCGTATTTAGAGGTGTTTCATCCTAGTCAGGTTGAGGTTATATTTCCCCTACCTGAGGGAGGGGATTAAGGGGAGGGTTTACGGTGCCAGATTTAAAAACTCTATCTCAAAACCTGAGGAAAAATCAAACAGAGCCAGAATTAAAGTTCTGGTATCATGTTCGACGGAAACAATTGAATAATTTGAAATTTAGAAGGCAAGTCCCCATTGATAAATATATAGTCGATTTTTTATGTTTCGAAAAACGGTTGATTATTGAAATTGATGGCGGACAACATGCAGATAATATTGAATATGATGCACAACGTACAAAAGATTTAAATGAAAAAGGTTTCATTGTTCTAAGATTTTGGAATAATGATGTAATGAATAATATTGAGGGCGTGTTGGAAGAAATAATAAACACCGTAAACCCCCTCCCTAGCCCTCCCCCTTATGGCGAGGGGAAAGATGAAGTCAAATGAAAACACTCGATAGACTCCCTGATGTAAATAACAAACTCGTTCTCCTGCGTCTTGATCTCAATGTGCCGGTTGACGACCAAGGCAATGTGACCGACACAACGCGAATTGACCGCGTGAAGGACACCGTTTTGGAACTCAAAAACAAAGGTGCGCGCATTGCGATTTTTTCTTATCTTGGTCGCCCAAAGGGATATGATGAAAAATATTCACTATCCATTCTTCCCCCTGTATTAAAAGACCGATGGGGGATTGATGTATCCTTCACGGATGATTGTTTGAAAGAGCCAGAGGGCGATATTACCCTGATGGAAAATGTCCGTTTTTATCCTGAAGAACAAGATTGCACCCCCGAACACACGGCCAAATTGGCGGGCGGTTTGGGTGATATATTTGTTAATGACGCGTTTTCCGTTGCGCACCGTAATCATTGTTCCATTGTTGGCTTGGCACACGCCTTACCCGTATATGCAGGGCGAGCGTTACAGAAAGAATTAGAGGCATTGGAATCCGCGCTGGGTGAGCCTGATCGGCCTGTAGCGGCAATCGTTGGTGGAGCAAAAATTTCCACGAAATTGGATGTGTTGAATAATTTGGTTTCCAAGGTCGATATCCTTATTTTGGGCGGAGGTATGGCAAACACATTCCTTTATGCCGCTGGAATGGATATGGGTAACAGCCTGTGCGAAAAAGATATGAAAGACCAAGTATTTGATATTTTGGATAAGGCGGAAGAGGCAGGATGTTCGGTATTCTTACCCCAAGACGGTAAGGCCGCGACGGAATTTAAGGCCGATGCCCCGTTTGATGTCGTATCGATGACGGCGGTACCAAATGACCGCATGGTGTTGGATATTGGTGATGATACGGTTGAATCGCTAAAATCTCTTTTGGAACAATGCAAAACGGTTGTTTGGAACGGCCCGTTGGGTGCGTTTGAAATTGCACCATTTGATCAGGGCACAGTCAAGGTTGCTCAATATGTTGCGGCAAAGGTACAATCAGGTGATCTAAAGGTCATCGCGGGTGGTGGCGACACGGTTGCCGCGCTGGCGCATGCAGGTGTTGTGAACGACATGACATACGTTTCCACCGCGGGTGGCGCATTTTTGGAATGGTTAGAGGGGAAAGAGCTGCCCGCCATCGCCGCACTTGATTTTGAAGACGAAGAGGGCTAGCTTATTGTCATTCTGAGCATAGCGAAGAATCTCTGGCACGGAGAAAGAGATCATTCGTCGTAAACTCCTCAGGATGACAAAAATAGGAAAGTAATTTTTTAATGTTTATACAAACCGAATCCACACCAAACCCGAATGCGGTTAAATTTATTCCCGGAACGCCAGTGTCCGAAAACGGAACATTTGATTTCAGAACACCAGAAGAGGCGATGGCGGTCTCACCTTTGGCCAAAATGATATTCGAAATTGGTGACGTGACGGGCGTTTATTTGGGGTCAAATTTCGTAAGCGTGACCAAGGATGAAACATCCGATTGGGCCATGGTCAAACCACGCGTATTGGCGGCGATTATGGATCATTCCTTAAGCGGTATGCCGACTGTAAATTTAGAAGAAGTTCAAAAACGTGCCAATGCACAAGCCGACGACCCTATTGTCGCGCAAATCATTGAAATTTTGGACGACCGCGTTCGCCCTGCGGTTGCCAATGACGGTGGTGATGTTGTGTTTGATAAATTCGAAGATGGTGTTTTGTATCTTCACATGCGCGGTGCCTGCGCGGGGTGTCCATCCGCGACAATGACCTTAAAAGACGGTATCGAAAACATGATGAAACATTTCGTGCCAGAGGTTCAAGAAGTCCGTCAAATTCTATAAAATAAAAATAATAAAAGGATAGTTTCACCATGACTTTCGTTGTCACCGATGTTTGTATCAAATGTAAATATACTGATTGTGTCGAGGTATGCCCCGTGGATTGTTTTTACGAGGGTGAAAACATGTTGGTTATTCACCCCGATGAATGCATTGATTGCGGCGTGTGCGAACCCGAATGCCCGATTGATGCCATTATCCCAGATAGTGAGCCAGAGGCAGAAAAATTCTTGGAATTAAATCGTGATTATTCCGAATTATGGCCTGTTATCACCCGTAAGAAAGATCCATTGCCCGAGGCCGAAGAATTCAAAGATAAAAAGGATAAAATGGAGTTTTTCTCACCAAATGAGGGTGAGGGTGATTGATAGGATATCCTTCTCTCTTATTATCCCTACGTTATCGCGTTAATCGCTTCTTTATCCAAATGCCCAGGCACGATGATGACAGGAATTCTTAATTTCCCCATCCCTTTGCCAGAGAAATAAGTGACCAATGGCCCTTGGTTATTTGAATTGGATGATCCGGCTAACACAAGCCCGCGAATGGTTTTGTCTTCTTCTATGATTTCGATAATTTTATCAACGACGGCGCCTTCCTTGATATACAGGCTGGGGTAAAAATCGTGGTCTTGGTTAATATCCTTGGCGATTTGCCAAATATCCTTTTCTGCCTGTACGCGTAAATCGTGGCGCATGATGGCCTCAACCTTTCCCCAATGGACGAAATCTTCTAAATCAGTGATATGGGCAACCGCTAATGCGGCGCGACGTGCCAAGGCAATGCGCGACGCGTAATAGGACGCAACGGAAAATTCATCTGTGCCATCGGCAATAATGAGATAGGTGCCACCATCGCCGCGGCGGGTTCCTGTAAATGGTGTTTGTTGGTCTTCATCGGTGGTCATTTTATTCTCTCCTTAATAATAAAATGGCAAGAAAGCTGGATAGCAGGGCAATTAAGATAACGGTGATACCATACCAAAATGGGCTGTCTTGTGAAAAATCATGGACATTCGCGGCCATGCCAACCTGTTCAATATAAAACGGGTGGGTGGCGCGGTCGATTAATTTGCCATTGTTAAATAAAAACGCTTCAATTTCGTAATTACCCAATGGCACATTGGCGGGCATGGTGATACGCGTTTTGAATAATGTATCATTGATATAATCAACCGCATTGGGGGTAAGGGCGTAGAGGCCGCTTAATTGCTTGTTTTGGATAAGAGCTTCTTGAAATCTGTTTTTCTTGGCGTTTGAAATATCACTATCGGTTGGGGTGAGGCGCAGGCTGTTAATCCCCATACTATATTGCGCACGAATTTCTGGCGAGGCAATGTCAGCCATAGGGCGCGATGATGCAACATTGTAATAACCATAGACATCATTAAATTTGACGGATTGAGCGTGAATCCATAAACCTAATATATCCTTTTTACGGCGAATAATTGTGTCGCGTTTTGGCCCCTTAATCAGGATAACAATATCGCCCTTGGGCTTTGACGTTCCAAATAATGTTAATGTGTCACCTGTGAACCCTGTCGAGACCTCTAACGTGGGTTCGGAAATATCAATCGTTAATTCGGCATTGGCTGGTATTGATAAAAATAATATCAGTATAAATAAAATTCTTATCATCACTGCACCACAATCGAATAGAGGTTGGCAGGGGCGATGAGCAGCTCACTGCCTAATTTCAAGCCCACAATCATAATGATAGACGCCAATATAAAACGCGCCATTGCACCACGGACAAATCGGGATAGGCGAACACCAATTTGCGCGCCAACGACGCTGCCGCCAATCAGGATAATCGCCAATATCAAATCAACGGTTTGGTTGGTAACGGCATGAAGGACACAGGCCATGGCGGACGTTACCAAAATTTGAATAAGGGATGTGCCCGCAACCAACAAAGGTGGCATACGCAACATATAAATCATGGCAGGGACAAGCAAGAACCCCGCGCCAATCCCCATAATCGACACCATCAACCCACCAACCAAACCAATGGTGAGGGGTATAATGGCACTGATATATAATCGGGATTCAGGGAATCCCATTTTATAGGGCAGGTTATCTTTTAATTTTTGATATCGGCTGATTTTTTCAGGGGCGGATGAGGTGGCCTCGTCCTCAGATAAATTCTTTTTTCGGCTTTTGATGAGTGTGGTCAGGCTCTCACTCAACATCATGCCGCCAATCGAACAGAGGAATAAGACGTAAAGAACGGAAATGGCCAAATCAACCTGTCCCAGTGCCTGTAATAATTTAAAAATAAATGTTCCTGATATCGTTCCAATAAAACCGCCGGCCAATAAAACGCTCGCCATCTTCATATCAATATTACGTTTTTTCCAATGGCCAATAACGGCGGTGGATGATGAGGCGACAAGTTGGCTTGCCTGTGTTCCAACCGCAACGGCAGGGGGGATGCCCATAAAGATCAAAAATGGTGTTGTTAAAAAACCACCACCAATGCCAAATATGCCTGATATAATGCCAACAACCGCCCCTAAAAAGGCAATTGTTTCGGCCTGTACGGCCATTTCGGCGATTGGCAGATAAATTTGCATGAACAATTCTCGATAACTAAGCGTATAACTATATGTAACATAAAGATGAAAGAGGTAACAGACATGGATTACAGCGATATTAAAAAAATATGGATTATTGGTGCATCAACGGGAATTGGCGCGTCCTTGGCGAAAAAATTGGCTGATGAGGGCAAAGATGTTGTTGTGTCGGCAAGGTCAGAAGATAAATTAAAAGATGTTGCGTCATATTCTAATAAAATAACGGCTGTACCTGTCGATGTCACAGACCCACGGTCAATTGCGGGCGCGATGGAAAAAATTGGTGATTTTGATTCCGTCATTCAATGCGCGGGAACATATGAACCAGACACAGTCGAAGAATTCACCGCCGAGCGATTTAACAAACATTTCAAAATTAATGTCGAGGGAACGGGAAATATTTTAGAGCCTGTTTTGAAATATCTTCGCCAAAAAGGCAAAGGGCATATTGCCATTACGGCGTCTGTTGCCGGGTATCACGGTTTACCACGGTCACTATCGTATGGCCCGACAAAGGCCGCATTGATTAATTTGTGCGAGGCCTTGGCGATAGAGTTGTATGAAACCGATATTACGGTTCAGGTGATTAACCCTGGATTTGTTGAAACACCCCTGACCGCACAAAATGATTTTGATATGCCGATGATTATCACGCCCGAAAAGGCCGCGGATCATATTATTAAGGGTATGAAACGTGGGTCGTTTGAAATTACATTCCCTTGGTTGTTCTCGCGCCTCCTTCGACGAATTGGCGCATTGCCTTATTCACTCTCGATTCCACTCATCCAAAAAGGAACAAAGGGAAAAATGTAAATATCCTGTTGAGATTTTTAAATATAGTGATTTCTATATAGAATACTGTCTTACCTGATAAAACTGTAACGCCGTAGGCATTGTAATCGTTCACGCGAAGGTCGCTAAGAAGTCGCAAAGGGCGCAAGGGAATCGGAGCTCTTTGCGACCCTTGCGTGTCCTTTGCGCTCTTTGCGTGAACCCAGAGATAGTTGTTTCAAATAAAATTATTCTTATTTGAAATCACTATAAACCTAACCCTTCTCAAAAAACAAATACACATCACCCAATCGGATTCCGTATTTGTAAATGCTGGCCTTGTTGAATAGGGATGTTCCGTTTGGCATTAAATACATCCAATCATCGAATTTGACGCGCCATGTTTTGTCACCCACGGGTAAATCAAATGTGTAATGCCAATTAAAGGCATTGCCTGATAATTCACCGTTGGCGATGCCTACAACACCATCGGCGAACCCTTCGAATGTTTTGTCGCCTATTTTTGTGAGGTTCCATATGCGTTGTTCGGTTTCACCATCATCATAGATAAAATCCTCAACCAATTTTAATGTTTGTGCCTCGGCGTCCCATGTGCCCTCTAAATCAACGGTGAATCGACGACGAACCGTGCCGAACCTGTCCATAAACACACCTGTTGCAACGGTTTTTCCGTTGAAATAATCCTCTAAAACCAATTCAGGTGTCGTGTTTTTATAATCGCTCACATCCATTGTTGAACATCCCCACAGCGCAAGGCCGGCTAAAATCATTAAAATTATCTTCATAGGTATAATTACGTTCTATGATTGAATAGAGTTCAATTTTTCTTTGTTCAAATCAAAACGTGTCATTAAAATGATGGCAGGAATTTTTAACACAACGGGAATAAGCGCATAGAAATAGGGGAGAGCCCAGTTATTCTCGCCTGTTTGTTCGTTAAATCCCGTCATGGCCAAAAGGGGCAGGAATATCCCTGCGGAGAGGGCCAAGGACAGTTTGGTTGTCATGCTCCATAATGCAAAAAACAACCCTGTTCGGCGCTCGCCTGTTTCCGCGCGGTCAATGTCAACGACGTCGGCCTGCATGGATGCGGGCAGGGATAAATCCGCACCCAATGTTGCGCCCGTTAAAACACAAATAATGAAAAATAATGTCACGCCACCTTCACCGATAATAAAGGGAACAGTGATAAAAATGGCACAGGCAAAGGTCATGGCATAACACCATGCGTGATGTTTGGATGTTTTGCGTGAAATCCATAACCAAAATGGAATCCCGATAATACCGCTGAGGAAATAGATAAACAGCAATGGCCCTGCCATGTCAGGCGTACCAATATAATCATCAACGAAGAATAAAAACAATGTTGCGGGCAGGGCGTTTGCCATTGAATTGATTAAAAACGCGGTAATCAAAACAAGGAAAGGTTTGTTTGATTTTAATAAGGCTAACCCTTTTTTAAAATCGATTTTATTGATTTGTTTTTCTTGTCTTTCCGATATCCCAAACCAAAAAATGAGCATGGTGAGGGGCAGGAGGGCGCAAACCAAAATGGCGATGATGCTGAGTGCCTCACTTGCGCTGTCTTCGCCCGCATATCCCATGGCCGATACAATGGATAGGGGGATAAGCAATCCCAAAACGGTGAACCCTTCGCGCCATCCCGTGATGGATGAACGTTCGTGATAATCATTCGACATCTCCGCCCCAAGGGCATTGAGGGGCAATAGCATGCATGTCCAACCCACATATAGAAAAATTGAAAAAATAATAAAATAGGTGGCATTAACAGTTTCGAATGGTGGTGCAAGCAAGAAATATGTTCCAATTAATGTTGGGATAAGTCCCAACAAAATCCATATTTTTCGTCGCCCATGACATGATTGCGATTTATCGCTTAACACGCCAATCACGGGATCACTAATGACATCAATGAACCGTGCGATTAAAAGGCAAACACCCACTAACCCTAAACCCAAACCCATATCACGGGCATAAAATGTTGGTAGGTAGATCATGACAGGCAAAGTCAATGCCGCCAATGGTATGGCCGGCAGGGCATAAATTATTTTTTGGAATAATGTCATTGAGATAAATTTAACCCAATGGGCAATGTGATTAAACGATCCCCATGCCCGATGGGTGCGTCGCGAATAATGGGTAAATCGGATGGAACATGTTCAGCAATAATATCATCCAATGTGAACCCGTAGGGGCGGCCAGTATCAAGTAAATTTATGAAATGCCCAAGAATAAGGCCATTAATTTGTTCAAAAATTCCCTGACGTTTTAAATTGCAAAATAATCTATCCAGGTGACTGGTTTCAATATTAGCATCCTCCAAAATAAGGATTTTGTCTTGGAAATTGATATCATTGATGAGACATTGAATAATGGAGGCGTTGCCACCAATTATTGGGTGTTTATAAAAAACTTCATCATGTCCGTTTAATGGTGAAGACAAAGAAGACAACATTTCAAAACATTTTTCGGTGTCTTTAACATTATCCGCGTGAACCTTAAACCATCGAAGGTTAGGGCCGTGATAGGTTACTAACCCTGTTTTTGCATGGATGATATTTAATAAAACCGTAATGTCGCTAAACCCCATCATAATTTTTGGGTTATCACGCACCAAATCAAAATCGATTTGATCAACCCAGTGCAGGGCACGGTTGCCACCCATTGCAAATATGATGGCGTCAATATCGGGATTTTTCACAAGGTCGTGAAAGGCCGCTAATTTTTCCGCGTTGTTTCCTGCGGATTGGTTGTGGTGTGCCAATGTTTGCGGATGGATATTAATTTTATACCCGCGCGCCTCAATAATTTTAACCGCGGTGTTTAAATCGGCTTCTTCGATATAGGATGACGGCGACATCACGCCGATTGTATCGCCAATTTTCAAGGGTGCGGGGATAATTGATTTCATCTATCCATGATCAATGTCAATTTGGATAACGTCAATGGTTTTCGCGCGGAACCCTGCCTCGCAATAGCATAAATACTGCTCCCACGTCCGTTTGAATTTTTCATCAAACCCTTGCTTGGTTAGTTTTGGCCATGATTGTTGAAATTTGTCATTCCAAATATTAAGCGTTTTGGCGTAATCTAACCCAAATGATATATGCCCAGTTGTGCGTAATTTGGCTTGTGTGATTTGACTTTTTAAAGCGGACATGGATGGCAACATACCACCCGGGAAGATATATCGTTGGATGTAATCAGCGTTGTTGCGATAGCTATCAAAATCATCCTCATTAATGGTGATAATTTGCAGGCATGCCTTGCCACCCTGTGTAAGGCGATTTTTCAATGTTTTGAAATAGGTTGGCCAATATTGCTCACCCACTGCCTCAAACATTTCAATGGATGCGATGCGGTCATACATGCCGTCTAAATCACGGTAATCTTTCATCAAAATTGTCACGCGATCGGACAACCCAGCATTTTTTATGCGATCAACGGCGTAATCATATTGTGCTTGTGATATTGTCACACAGGTCATTTTGCACCCTGTTGTTTTGGCGGCATATTCGGCAAATCCCCCCCAACCGCACCCGATTTCCAAAACATGGTGGTCTCGCTTGATACCTAAACGGTCAGTCATTTCCTGATATTTGGCATCTTGTGCGATTTTTAAATCGTCGTTTCCATCCTTAAATAAGGCGGATGAATATGTCATGGTGGGGTCGAGCCATAATTGGTAAAAATCATTACCGATATCATAATGGCGATAGATATTTTTCTTTGACCCTGATTTTGAATTGGCATTGAGCGAGTGAATAAATTTCGAAACCCCTCGAAACCAACTTTTTCCATTCAAGACCGAGAGCAAGACATGTTCATTGCGAAGAATCATTTCATAAAATGCGGAAATGTCAGGGGAATTCCAATCACCGTCTAAGTAAGCCTCGCAAAAACCAAGTTTACCACCAATTAATAATCGTTTGGCAACACGGTCATTATGAATGATAACCGTTCCGTGTGGGCCGTCTGTTTTCCCCACAAATCGTAATTTATGGCCATCGGGTAAAACCATATCTAATGACCCAATTTGAATTTGACGCGCAAATCGAATACATAATTTTAAGGCGCGTGATGGTTTATAAGATGTTTTATCTCGCTTAATCTTAAGCAAGAAATAGCGTAATTGAGCCTCAGTCTGAATGAAAAAATCAACGGGTCTGGATGTGGCTTCGGTAATTGTCATCATGGGTTTTTAAATCCTTTGTTATCCTTTTGATACGACACAAATTTCAATTTGGTTCATGTGATATCCTGTTCGGGTAATGGTGGGCTTTTTCTAAATTTCGCGCCCTTTATCCATAATTTAAGGGCTTGCCAGTGAATGGCAATGATTATTTTGAATGTCATCAATGGAATCGCCCAAAAAACGCGCAATAAATTCGATGACTTAAACTCCATCGCCGTTTCCCCCGTCCATGTTGCGGTCAGCATTTTTTGATTTTCGGGAATGGTTTGGTGAATTGCGACATGAAATCCATCTGTGGATGGTTCTTTCACCCTAAAATTATAATGACTATCCATTTGAATAAAGGGGGAGACATGGAAAATTTTGGCAGTGTCTTGTTTGATAGTTTTCTCAGGGGTGACAGGTAACAAATATCCATGCTGCTCGCCAAATGTATTTTTAACCTGATGGAGGAGGGCGGTTAATTCACCATCCTTATTGTAACAAAAATAAACGGTGAGGGGGTTAAACACATATCCAAGAACACGCGGAAAACACAGCATATAAATCTTTCCACCCTCGATATTGATATTTTTTTTTATTGCGGCGGCCTCTATCCAGGGTCGAATTTTTGTTCCATCGCGTGGGCCGTGGTCTTTGAGGCTCAAACCCAATAAATTCCATTTGTTATAAGAAAAATATTTTGGCGTGGGTGCGGAATTATCCAATTCATCAACGTCCACCCATAATGTGTAAACGCGATATTTGAAATCGTGAATAAACGGCGTATGGCGTTTGTGATACACATCACCAATGAATATTTTATTTTCGAATATTGGCATGCGAGCTTGATTTTTCAATAATATCCCATGGGCGTTTGATATCACAGGCCATTTCGGCAATGGCAAGACCTGCGCTTAAGCCATCTTCGTGAAATCCATATCCGCACCACGCGCCTGCAAAATAAGTATTCTTAACCCCTTGAATATCACTAATCCGCGATTGGGCATCCACGGTATCAAGTGAATAGATAGGGTGATGATAGGTTTGAGTTTTGATAATTTTATCAGGATTTATTGGTGTAACGGGATTAAGCGTTACAAACAAATCATCATCCTTGGACAGGAAATCTTGTAATTTATTCATCCAATAGGTCAATGTGACTTGATTATTTTCACTCGCCAAATAATTCCACGCCGCCCATGCCTTTTTTGTCTTTGGCATTTGTTGCGTATCACGGTGTAAAATCGCCGTATTGGTTGAATATTTGATATCGCCCAGAATCTCTTTTTCTTCACCTGTTGCATCATCCAACATTTTTAACGCCTGATCAGAATGAGTGCAGATTAAAATTTTATCGAATTGTTCACCGTTCACCATTACTTGATTCTCAATCCGTTTGATGGATGTGACGGGCGTGTTTAATCGAATTTTATCTTTAAATTGGTTGGATAGTGTTTCAACATATGTTTTGCTTCCGCCATTCACCGTAAACCATTGAGGACGTTTGATAATATTCAATAGGCCATGATTAATACAAAAATTGGCAAATGATTGCATTGGAAATTTCATCATATCATCCGCGCCCATCGACCAAATTGCGGCACCCATTGGAATAAGGTGATTGTTAATAAAATTATCGCTATATCGGTTTTGCGTGAGGTAATCGCCAAGGGTTAAGCCATGGCTCATATTCGGTAAATCCTTTGGCACAGAACGATAAAACCATATCAAATCTAGTAATAATTGATAAAATGACGGGCGGATAAAGTTCCGTTTTTGGGCGAAAATACTATCGCTGGAATATTCTAAATCGCCATTATTCGTGGAAATGGCGAACCCCATATTTGATTTGATATAAGGAATTTTTTCATGTGCAAATAACGCCAATAAATTTGGGTATGTCCATTCATTGAACACAATAAAACCCGTATCCACATCGGCGTGATTGTCGCCAGATACGGTGTTGGCATGTCCACCCAATCTTTCATCAGCCTCGAATAGCGTAAAATCAATATTATTTTGGTTTAACAACCACGCCGCGCCTAAACCCGTAATTCCTGATCCGATAATTGCAATTTTCATGAATTTCAACATAGTGTGAATATATTTTTTGTCACCTGAAATTATGAATGAGTCCAAAACAAGAACAGGGCTTATTGAAAAGTTATCGCAATAGATTCAAAAAAATGAATCAATTGAATCGGTTAGGGTGGTGGGGTGTGGCTGGTTTCACTTTTTCATTTTGCAAACCGATTCGTATGTGATTCATTAGAGAGATAATGAACGCATATAATCATCATCAAACACAAAAATATCAACGACTTGCCAAGGCTTTTTTAGGTTTGATGTTGGTGTATTTATTGTTCCATTTGTTTGTGAGCGAGCGGTCTTTGCCGTCATTATTGAGCCTGTCAAAACAACAGGCGGAATTGGAAATCAAACTGGTCGATTTAAAAACAGAGCGAGATTATTTAAAAGACCGCGTGGTAAGATTACGCCCTGAAACCTTGGATCCTGATTTGATAGAGGATTATTCTATTCAAATGCTTGGGCATGGTGGCGGCGATGCGATTATTTTAATGGATGATGCGCGAGGATAGATTTTTCGCACTGCACCACGACAACACCCTTTATCTTTCAACAAAAATCATCTAAAAATTCGACAGATTTAAACAATTAAAGGAACGCTCTATGGCGACCAAAAAGAAATCAAAGAAGAATTCAGCCGATAACCCAACCATCGATGAGATGAAGAAAATGTACCATGACATGGTGCTTATTCGTCGGTTTGAGGAAAAGGCGGGGCAACTTTATGGTATGGGTCTCATCGGTGGGTTTTGTCACCTTTATATTGGTCAAGAGGCCGTGGTAACAGGCATTCAATCCATGCAAGAACCACAAGATACGGTTATCACAACCTATCGCGATCATGCACACATGTTGGCATGTGATATGGACCCCAAGGGGATTATGGCGGAACTAACGGGTCGTGAGGGTGGTTTTTCTCGTGGTAAGGGCGGTTCGATGCACATGTTCTCTCAGGAGAAAAATTTCTTTGGCGGGCATGGTATCGTTGGTGCGTCAACATCACTGGGTACGGGGTTGGCGTTTGCGCATAAGTATAACAAGGATAATGGCGTTTGCGTTGCCTATTCAGGCGACGGCGCGGCGAACCAAGGGCAGGTTTATGAATGTTTCAACATGGCGAAACTCTGGAACTTGCCCGTGTTATACGTGATTGAAAACAATAAATATGGTATGGGAACATCCACCGCGCGTCACGCGGCGGGTGAATTATACCGCCGTGGTGAAGGGTTTGACATTCCGGGTGAACAGGTCGATGGACAAGATATTTTCGCCGTCCGTGATGCCGCGGCCAAGGCATTGGATTATGTGCGTTCAGGCAATGGCCCTTATATTTTAGAGGTCATGACATATCGTTACCGCGGACATTCAATGTCTGACCCTGGTAATTACCGTAATAAAGAAGAAGTCGAAGATTACAAAACATCCAAAGACCCGATTAACAGGTTAAAGGCGCGTTTATTCGACGAGGGTGTCTCCGAGGATGATTTGAAAGTGATTGATAAAGAGATTAAAGCCATCATCAAAGAAACAGAAGAATTCGCAAAAACATCACCAGAACCAGCCGCGGAAGAGTTGTGGACGGATGTTTTGGTGGAGGTTTAGTTAGTCTTATGGTTATTAAATTTAAAGACACAAAATCTTTTAAATTTAGCGATATATTAGGACAGTCGTATAATCCTATAACTATCTCAAATCTTCAGGATGCATCTATCGTTAATGTTGATGGAAATCATCCTGAGGTTAGTGACTTAGGGCAATTATACAGATTTTACTTGGTTCTTAATGGTGAAGGTTTATTCACAATAAATGGTAATCAAAATAAAGTGAGTGAAAAAGATTTTATAATAATTGAACCGAATGCATCATATAAATATGAAGGTAAAATGGAGTTGTTTGAGTTTGATCTCAGCCATACTCTTTCTGAAACTCTGGGTTAACTAAGGAAAAATAAATGCCAATAGAAATTTTAATGCCGGCGTTATCGCCAACTATGACAGAGGGCAAACTTGCTAAATGGACGAAATCCGAGGGGGATACAGTTGAGGCAGGAGACGTGATTGCAGAAATCGAAACCGACAAGGCCACAATGGAAGTCGAAGCCGTTGAAGAAGGCACGATTGGCAAGATTTTGGTGTCTGCGGGGACTGATAATGTTGCCGTGAATACGCCGATTGCGGTGTTATTGGAAGAGGGTGAGAGTGTTGATGATATTGGTAAGGTTTCAAGTAAGCCTGTCATTCTGAGCGATAGCGAAGAATCCAGTTCGCCAAAGGGAGATTCTTCGTCGCAAGCTCCTCAGAATGACAAAACAGTGTCTCAACCACAAGGCGAAGACATCGATAACCGCGATATTTTATACGCGCAGGGAAAGGTCATTGCGCCACCAAAATTTGATGAGGCGTCCTTTTGGAAAAAAACAGAAACAAAAACCGTTCGTGAAGCACTCCGCCAAGCTATGAGCGAAGAAATGCGTAATGACGCCGCCATCTATGTGATGGGCGAGGAAGTTGCGGAATATAACGGTGCCTATAAAATCACGCAGGGCATGTTAGATGAATTTGGCGCGGATCGCGTGATTGATACGCCCATTACAGAACATGGTTTTGCTGGTTTGGCTGTTGGGTCGGCGTTTAAGGGGTGTAAACCAATTGTTGAATTTATGACCATGAATTTCGCCATGCAGGCGATTGACCATTTAATAAATTCTGCCGCCAAAACCCTTTATATGGCGGGCGGTCAATTGGGTTGTCAAATTGTGTTTCGTGGGCCAAATGGTGCAGCGGCACGTGTTGGGGCACAACACTCGCAATGTTACGCCGCGTGGTACGGGCATATCCCTGGGTTAAAGGTTGTTTCGCCTTGGTCTGCGGCCGATGCTTATGGTTTGATGAAGGCCGCGATACGTGACCCGAACCCCGTTTTGGTTTTGGAAAATGAAATCATGTACGGTAAGGAATTTGAATGCCCTACTGACCCCGAATATGTCGTTCCAATTGGTCGCGCAAAAATTGAACGCGAGGGAACGGATGTCACATTGGTTGGTGCATCCATCATGGTCGGAAAGGCCATGGAGGCCGCAAAAATATTGGCTGAAGAGGGGATTAATGCCGAGGTGGTAAACCTGCGAACAATCCGTCCGATGGATCGTTATACAATCATTGAGAGCGTGAAAAAAACAAACCGTATCGTGACATGCGAAGAAGGTTTCCCGCAACATGGTGTTGGCGCGGAAATTGCCGCCCTTGTTGGTGAGCATGCGTTTGATTATTTGGATGCACCGTTAGAGCGTGTCACGGCAAAGGATGTGCCGTTACCATACGCCGCGAATTTGGAACAATTGGCCTTGCCACAGGTCGCGGACATCGTCGCCGCGGCCAAACGCGCTTGTTATAAGGCTTGATAAAACCCTTCTCCCTTGGGAGAAGGTGGCGAAGCGATAGCTTCGACGGATGAGGGGCGTCACAAATCGCAATCCTCTCCACCCCAACCCTCTTCTCAGGGAGAAGGGATTATAGCGAAAATACCCATTGAAAAATCAATCTAATCCGTGTAAATCCTTATCCAATGGTCAAAATTGCAAATGATAACCCTGTTGAGGAAGATGGTGATGTGGTTGATAACATCATCCTTCCATTTCAATTGCAGGAATCGGGATTGCGTGGTCGCGCGGTTCGCCTTGGTTCGACATTAAACGATATATTATCCGCACATGATTATCCGCCCGCCGTGGCGCACTTGGTGGCGGACACGGTGACATTGGCATGCGCATTATCATCAATGCTGAAATATGATGGAATATTCACGCTACAGGCATCGGGCAAGGGCGCGGTAAAAACATTGGTGGCCGATATCCAAAATGATGGCGCGGTGCGTGGGTGTGCAACATATGATATGGATGCCCTGAATGCGCTAAAAAAATCAGATGGTATTTATGATGGATACTCATTGATGGATTTAACGGGTGGTGGGCATATCGCCTTTACCGTAGATCAAGGCGCAAATACCGAACGCTACCAAGGGATTGTTGCGCTAGAGGGTGATAAATTACAAGAATCTATCGCGCATTATTTTGAACAATCAGAACAATTACGCACATCTCTCTATGTTGCATCGGCAAAACAAGGTGATGATTGGCGATCTGGCGCATTAATGTTGCAATTCTTACCAGATGATCATGCGGCAAATAGTGATGTTGTTAAATTTGGCGATAAATCAGATAAGGAACGCAAGGAAGATTGGCACAGGTCACGAACGTTATTACAAACATGTACTGACGCGGAAATTCTTGATGCTGATATGCATATCAATGAATTGCTTCGCCGGTTATTTCACGAAGAGGGTGTGATTGTATATGACGCCAAATCAATTCGTCATGAATGTCGTTGTTCGTTGGATAAAGTTAAAAATGTTATTAATAATTTGAGCGATGATGATAAAAATCATGCGGCAAAAGATGGTGTGATTGAAATGACTTGTGAATTTTGCTCCAAAACATATACAATTGATGTATGAAATTTAAATATCTCACTCTAACATCTCTTTCACTTTTAACTCTATCTGCCTGTACAGCATCACCTGTGCAACAGGCAACGCCATTGCCTCAATTAACCTATGAACATCTGACAAAGATTCCAGTTAACGTTAAAAGAATTGAGTTTTCATCAAAAACACAACGCGGAGCACAGGCGTGGGATATTGCAAGCACGCTTCCAACACCACCTGACGTTGCCATGCGTCGTTATTTGGAGCAACGTTTTAAACCAGCCGCGGCAGACGGCTTATTAGATGTGGTGTTGACTAAGGCTCAAATTACCAAGGCCGACGCACCAAATGAAAATAAATTGCTGTCATATATTCCATTGGCGAATAACGAGGATTATACGATTGAAATAATCGTTGATATTGAAAGTCTCTATCTATCGGGTATGCCAGATCGCCAAACAACAACAAGATTTGTGCGTAAAATACGGATGCCATTAAATGTTACAATGGCCTATCGCGAAGCAAGATTGCAAAGAACATTAGAGGAAATGGTGCGTGATATTGATGAATCAATGATATTAACGCTTTCAGATCAAATGAATTTAATTTCAAAACGAAATATTCCTGTTCATACAATCGACGTCAAAACTTTTGTTCCTAAAACGCAAACAAAAATGGGTGATTTTGCCGAGGGTGTTGGTGATGGTGTTCGTGAGATGAGAACATCAGTTCAGGAAACATTTGAAAATATAGATACCAATGAGCCTTATCAAGCAGAGCCAACCGAAAAAGCAAAATCAGTTCAACCGGTTCAAATTACGCCATTAAAAAATTAACGTCGCCAAAATCGTGGAACAAAAAAGACCAGCAATGTAAAAAACTCTAAACGTCCCAACATCATGGATGATATCAAAATCCATTTGGCGTTGTTTGGTAAGGTTTGATATGTTCCCGTTGGTCCAATGATATTACCCAACCCAGGGCCAACATTGGCAAGCGATGCAACCGCCCCAGATAGGGATGTTATAACGTCAAGCCCACATGCCATAAGGGCAACGCTCACCACAACAAAGCTAACGCAAAAGATAAAGAAATAGGCCATGACGGACGCGGCAACCTGAACGGATAATGGTTGCCGATTATAATCAATCGTAAAAACACCATTGGGATGGATTAATTGATAAAGTTGATTACGCGCAACCGCATACATGATTTGAAAGCGGAATATTTTTATGCCACATGTTGTGGATCCGGCACATCCACCAATACAGCTGATAAACATTAAAAAACCAACGGCAAACGCACCCCATGTCATGTAATTTGTGTCGGTATATCCTGTGCCAGTCAAAAGTGATGTTGTTGTGAACACGGCCTCGATAACAATGTTAACGGAAATGCTGTCTAATGTGTAAGTCAGATATCCAACCATAATAAGACAGAGGAGGAGAGCGGTTTTTAGAAATCCCATGGCCTGTTCATCACGGGGAACCGCCTTCCAATCGCCACCAATCATTTTAATATAAAGCACAAATGGCAAACATCCCAAAATCATGAAAATAATCGCGATTAGCTCAGGCCCAATTGTTGCGTAATTTGAAAAAGATGCATCCTTGGTTGAATATCCACCCGTGGCAATGGTTGTCATCGCGTGGGCGATGGAATCAAACGCATCCATTCCAACGGCGTTATAGGCCAAGGCACAGGCAACACTTAACCCCAGATAGATATAAATGATATAGGCAGCCAATTGCGTGGCACGAGGTAATGTTTTTTCCTTTTCCGATGATTCCAAACGGAATAATTGCATTCCACCGACTTTTAGGAATGGTAGAACGGATATGGCCATCACGATAATTCCAACACCGCCTAACCATTGCAACAGGGAACGCCATATTAAAATACCGTGTGGCATATCATCCAAACCCGTCAAAACAGTTGCGCCGGTTGTAGTTAATCCAGATACAGCCTCAAACATCGCATTTGTGAACCCCATTTCAGGGAATATAAAAATAAATGGAAAGGCAGAAAACAGGCATAACGATATCCATGACAGACCCGTAAGCAAGAAGGCTTGTTGACCTGATATTTCAATTTTTTTTTGTTTATTTCCAAGGATAAGTAATACTCCACAAAAACCACTTAACCCAATTGAGAGGGCAAATCCACGCCATTCGGGGTTTAGGAAATAAAGATCGAGAAATAATGGAATTGTCATGAACCCCGTGAGCATGCACAAGAAGATACCAATAATATATAGAACAGGTCTCAAATCCATTTATTCACACTACACCAATGCCATAGAAAAAGGGACATATCATCACAATATGTCCCCAGTTCAAATTTATAGGATCGATGTATGATTAGTTAAATGTAATCACACCACGACGGTTGGCTGGCTCGCGAATACCGTCTTGTGTATCAACAAGAAGGTCATTTTCACCGGCACCACCCGTTGTAATAACATCGGCCGCTATACCACGTGAAACCAATTCACCCTTGATGGACATGGCGCGACGACTGGCCAGTTTTTCGTTATAGGCCGCAGATCCAGATGTATCAGTGTGTCCAATAATATTAATACCGCTGATTTGACCATTTTTAAATTCATTTGCAACGGATTCAACAACGCTGACACCCTCTGGGTTTAAAACAGATGAGTCAAAGTCAAAGAACACAAGGTACATCGCCTCGGCAATATTTAATGGCTCGTTATTGCCTAACATTGTCACTGGTGCAGGGAATTCCTCTGCGGCCATTGGTGCTGGCATAATTTCGGCTGGTAATGCGGCTTCAACCTCGGCTATTGCGGTCATAAAATCATTTTTACATGAAACCGTTGATGGCATACCATTTGCAACTTCTTCTTGCTCTTCAATCCAGCAATCGTAACGCGCCTGTGCGATGGCTGATTTTCCAGGTAACACTTCACGGGCTCCGCGATCAAATGCAGAAACCAAGCGGGCGTATGCCTCGGATAATTCAATCACATCCGCCTCTGTAATATCCCAATCATGGACTGGCTCTGGCATGACATTCACACCCTTGGCGGCTTCCAAACCCTTGCGAGAGAAATGCAGAGCATCCGCATAATCTTTTTCATTATCCAATTCAAAATCGGAAAAGGCACGATATTCGCTTGTTAATTGTAATGTGAATGGTGAGCCAACGGCCGTGACCATCCCTAATTTTTCAACTTCTTGATTGCTACTAAATGATGAACAAGCGGATAATCCAATAACCGCGGTTGCTACACATAATGATTTTATAAAAGTCATGATATTTTATCTCCTTAAATTCATGCATAAATTTCGTACATATTGTTTTTACGTCCGATTCTGCATTTTGTAAAGGGTTGAGTGAATTATCCTTGACTTGTGCACCATGAAAATCATATGAATTTTAATCATGAAAGCAGAAACGGAATCAGTTGTTCAATCAATTCAGCAATCTTTGAAATTGCTAAGGAGGCATCTTTGACTGGCCTAACGCCGTTGAACGATTGAGCGAGCTGAACGCGCTGACCGAAGATCCTGATTTGTGGAATGATGCCGCCAAGGCGCAAAAATTAATGCAGGAACGCACGACATTACAAAATAATATCGATAGCGTGCTTGAGATTGAAAATACCCTCAATGACAATGTCGGCCTGATTGAAATGGGCGAGGAAGAGGGTGATGAGTCTATCGTCGCGGATGCCGAATCTGAATTATCCCAATTAAAAGAAAAATCCGCACGGATGGAACTTGAGAGTTTGCTGTCGGGTGAGGCGGACAGAAACGATGCGTTTCTAGAGGTGAATTCAGGGGCAGGAGGAACAGAGGCGTGTGATTGGGCAAATATGTTGCTACGCATGTATACGCGGTGGGCGGATTCAAAAGGATACAAAATTGAATTGTTGGATCAAAGTGATGGCGAAGAGGCCGGTATTAAATCAGCGACCATTCAAATAAAAGGGCATAATGCCTATGGCTGGCTCAAGGGTGAGAACGGTGTGCATCGCCTTGTGCGGATATCGCCATTTGATTCGGCGGGACGTCGTCATACGTCGTTTGCTTCCGTGGGTGTGTCGCCTGTGATTGACGATACAATTGATATTTTGATCGAAGAAAAAGACCTGAAAATTGATACTTATCGATCTAGCGGAGCAGGGGGACAGCATGTGAACACAACGGATTCCGCGGTGCGTATTACACACATTCCAACGGGCGTTGTTGTTGCGTGTCAAAACCAACGATCACAGCATCAAAACAAAGATTTTGCGATGGGGATGCTCAAGGCAAAATTATACGAGTTGGAAATTCAAAAACGCGAAGACGCAAAGTCCGAGGCGCATGGTGAAAAAACCGATATCGGGTGGGGGCATCAAATTCGGTCATACGTGCTTGCGCCCTATCAGATGATCAAGGATTTACGGACAAATATTGAAACCAATCAATCGGATAAGGTTTTAAATGGAGACATTGATATGTTTTTAGAGGGTGCACTTGCCCACAGACTAGGTGGAGAAACAGAAGAATAATGTTGCGAATTATTATGGACGTTCTATAAAGAAATCATGCGAATTTTACTTGGTGTTGTCAGTGCCTATATTGTTTTGGTCATTTATGGCCAAACCGCCATGGCGGTTGATGTTGTTCAGCCGCAAACATCCGTTGCGCAAATCCAATCACCATGGGTGATTGAAGAATTTACTCGGGATAACGGCACACCAACAGGTGAATGCATCATGCGCGCCAATTATACCAATGGCCTTGAAATTACATTTAAGGGAAAACAAGGTAAATTATCGGCCTTACGCGTTCGCGATCTTCAGGGTGGACGTGTGAAAGGGTTTTTAGGTTTGGGGCTGGATCAAAATTCCTATGGCTTACAATCACGCTCTGTTGATGGGCAAATTGACGCCAGTTTGCTCACTGTTCCTGCTGTAGCACAAAAAATTATTGATTTGGGGATATATCGATTACGCATTGGCACCGAGGATTATTATTTTTCATCGAGTGTTTTTGTGGATGCATACGCAAAATTATTGGAATGTCAGGGCGCGGATGGTTTGCAAACGCTCAAGGTTGTGAATGAACCATTTGTTATGCTTACCGCCAATGTTGAAGATCACATCCTGAAATCAAAGGATGCAGACACACCAGAGATGCCCGCCGAGCCAGTTGATTTGGTCATGGCACAAGATTTGAACGATTATGAGGGTGATATTGATTTATCAAACACACGTGAATCAGGTGAAAATATTCCGCTAGTCATGGCGTTGCCGATGATTGTGCCATCGGATTATACCTTTAAATTAGATAGGCAAATTGACGCGATGAAACCAATTTCATGGGAATCGAATGCCGTTTGGTTTGAAACATTGCAGGATGCCCTAGACCCGATTGGTTATGAGCTTTTAATTGCAGAAAATAATATCCGTATTTCATTGAGCGATGAAACCAAAACAATCACTGAGACAGAGAAAAAAGATAATATCCAATTGCAAATGACAACATGGGTCGCGCAAAAAGGTGACAAATTATCATCTGTTCTTTCCACATGGGCAAGACAAGCAGGGGTTAAACCAAATATTGAGTTGGTGAATGACCCTCAAATTACTAAAAATTTCACCATATATGGGCCATTGGATATTGCGGTCAATCGTTTGTTAAAAGAAACGATTCCCCAAAATATGCCATCCGCCATGATTTCGACCGAAGACGGAGATGTTGTGAAAATTGCTGAGGCTTCGACCTTGGTCACGAATGAGGATAATAAAACGGCAGCCATGCCAAAAGAGCCAGTCAATGAAATTAAGTGGCGCGCATTGCAGGGAACAAATTTGCGTAAGGTTTTACAAAGATGGAGTGCGAAAGAAAATATTGATTTCGTATGGAATGCAGACCAACAATTTTTGATTAAACAATCGATCAAAACAATGACAGATTATAATGGAGCAGTTGCCGCATTAATTGAGCAATTCAAAGGCCAAGATATTAGACCCGTCGCAACATTGAATGTTGACCCCGACACAGGTAAGAAAACATTGATTGTCACGATGGGGCAATCATAGAGCGCGACCTCAAGAAAAAAAGTTTTGCCCCAAGCGCAAAAGACCTTTAACATGACAATATGATTCTTATGTTCAAAAGGCAGTCTATATAATGAAATTAAATATTCTTGGTTTATCTTCTTTTGCGGTGTTGATGGTGTCGTCATCAATTGTTGATGCGCGAACGTTAGTGGGTGTCAGCGGTTGGGCAACGAATAAGGTTGGGGGTGACAACCCATATTGTACGCTTAAACGCCAATACGAAAATAATATCTCCCTAACCATTGCGAAAAATGCAAACGATGAGGGAACGCTTGCGCTTGATTTTTCAAGAAACAGCTTTGATATAACACGCGGATATCCAATTCAAATCAACGTGAGTGGCGTTATTCGTGAATATTCGGTCAAGCCCGCGGCCAACAATATTGTCATCATGCGGGTTGGACAAGATAAATTATTATTTGATGCGTTGGCCTCGGCGTCGATTATGAGTGTTAAAATTGATAATGAAATGTTTGATGTTGATTTAAGTGGAACACAAGGTGGTTTTGCAAGCGTTCGCGAATGTTTGGGTGTGACGCCAACAGTTATGGCTCAACCAAAGAGCGTTCCAGTGCAGTCACAAACAGTTGCCGTGCCAACAAAAACGATCATCCCACCCCAACAGCCGAAGGTGATGGCGGAACAAAATAATCAAATCGATGAATTGCTATCGGAAAACAGACGTTTAACACAATTGTTAACCGAACGAAATAAACAGGTTCGCCAGCCTGTCTCGACCATTATTGATAATAAGAATTTAGAGTTACAGGCAAAATTATCTTCGGCTCAGTTGCGTATTGCGGAACTGGAAAAATCTGTTGAACAAAGCAAGCAATCCATTAACCCCAATATGGATGCCGCAATTCGTGAGAAAAACGCACAGATTGCGGAATTGATAGCGCAAAATAATGATTTAAAACAAAATTTATTAATCGCACAAAACCAAGAACCACAAGTTATTACAAGAGAGATCGAGGTTGTTAGAACCGTTGAGGTGCCAAGCGTTCCTGTTGAGGTTATAAAAGAAGTGGAAGTTATTAAAGAGGTTGAGGTGCCAGTGTTTTCACCAGAGATCGCGCGTGAAAATGCAGAATTAAAACGATCATTGTCTAATTTGCAGGCAGAATTAACAACCTTAATGGCGCAACGTGACAGCTTGCAAATCGAGGTCGGTCAAAAGACGACACCTGAAACAATCATCAGGGAAGTTGAGATTGTTAAGGAAGTGCCGGTTAATTCACCTGAAATATTGGCGCAAAATCAAAAAATGCAATCCATGATTTCAACATTAGAGCAAGAAATCAGTGGTTTGAAATCTGAAAATAACCGTATTCAATCCATGGCGTCAAACAAGGCAGAGCCAGAAGTTATTATTAAAGAGGTTGTCAGAGAAGTTGAAGTTCCCGTCATTAAGGAGGTCATCAAGGAGGTGCCTGTTATGACAGGTAACACCACAATGGCGGATTCGGAAATGGCAATGCAATTGGCGGAAGTGGAAGCCGAGGGTCAATCATATAAGGCGGAGCGCGATGAATATCGTCGCTTATTGCAAACGGAGCGTCGTCGTATTCGTGAAATGGGTAATGTGACCGATGAAATTCAAAGTGTTTCGAGCAACGAAGGAAATTTAGTTGCAGATGTCCGCCGTTTGGAAAAAGAAAAAGCAGAGCTAATGCGTCAATTGGAATTCGCTAAAACCTCGGGTGATATTGATGTTGCAAATATAGATGCAGGTTCAGACGGTCTTAATCGATTGTCTTTGCAACTTTCGGAAACACAGAAAAAGCTTCAGGAAACACAAGCTGAAAAACAAAAACTACAAAAACGCATGGCGGTGATTGATGCCGAAACGATGCTTGTGCAACGCCAATTGGCAGAGGCCAAAATCGCGAAATTGGCCAATGATACGCCTGAGGCTATTCAAGAAGAGTTGGAGGCTAAAACGCTAAGGTCTGAATTGGCCGCATTAGAAGCGCAAAATAATTTATTACGATCAGATATGATGGCGAAACGCCAGCAAGAAAGGTCGCAAGAGCCAATCGCTGAGGCCGATGCCATGCCAGAAAACAAAATTATTGTGAGTGATGTTGACCAAGCAGGGCGGATCTCAAAGCCACTTGATCGAACTGTTCAAACATCACAATTACGCAATAAAATTGGTGGAACAAATAATCAGGATGATACGAGCGCAATCAATCTTATGGCGACAAAATCTATGCCGATTATACCAGAACAAGTTAATTCCATGCCTGCCTCAAGAATGATGGCCTTATCGGGCGATGAAATTAGGCAATTGGTGATGAAATCAAAAATTCCATTAATGGCGTCAATTGACCGTGTCGATAGTGTTTCAGGCCCAGATTTCGCAGCATTTAAATGGGATACGGGTATGGTGTATGGAAGTGGAGAGCAAAGCCGATTGAGTGATGTTTCCGCCTTTAACAACTCTGTTCAAAACTATATCCAAAAAACGGCTAGCCGTTGTCAGGGAAGTTTTGACCAAAATTTAAACACCGTTGATACGATAAATGGATTGGTTGTAAAATCCGCCGATATTGCCTGTGTTGATGAGAATGCCAACGGAAGCGCGGCGTCAATTTTATTCTTTGCCGAAGACGGAATGTTTTATGCCCTCGCACACGAGGCGGACATGGATACTTTCAAGTTAGCCATCGATATGCGCGATCGGTTGATAGGCTCAATCGAACAAAAATTTTAGAAGTTAAAAATATAATCATATATATCCGAATAAAAGCCACTTCCAAAAGCCGTGAACAAATCCATTGTTTTTTGCATGATCTCCATATTTTTTTGCGCCATTTCTTGAATTTGTTCTGGTGATGACATGGTGTTCATTGCGCCTGTGGGCATCATGGAACCGAATGATTGTTTCATTTGTTCCTGCATTTGTTCTTGAGATTGAACAAAATTTTGCATGGCTTGTTCTAAATAGGTTGGTACAAATGCCTCCATATTTCCACCATAAAACTTGATAATTTCTTTAAGGAAATTTTGAGGCAACAAATTTGCACCGCCTTCTTTTCCTTCTTGTTCAACAATGATTTGTGTTAATACAGATTGGGTCAAATCCTTTTCTGTTTTTGCATCAATGACTTTGAAATCCAATCCTTCACGTACCATTTCAGCCAAGTCCTCAAGTGTGACATAGCTGCTCTTGCCTGTGTCATATAAACGACGATTGGCATATTTTTTGACGATTATAACGTCATCTGATCTTTTGCGTGGACGGGCCATTGTTCTTCTCCTACTGTGTAATTACACCTATCATTAATGCACAAAAATGGATGGGGAGCAAAAGGATTTTATGCAGCATAAGAAAATACGCACAGGGCCAAGCCCACTTTGGTTGCATTTGAATGGTGGTGCGGCGATGATGGCCGTGGCATCGGATGGTGAAAATATGTTTGCTGCATCACAAGAAATTTTGGTCAAGGCTATGGACGGTGTTAAGGCCTATCATGATAGTGATATCCAGCCATTCATAAGAGACATAAAAATTATTGCGGACGTAAACGGGTCGCAATTCATCACAGGTACAAAATGGAATGATAAAAATATTGTTCTTATTGTTCCATCATTGATTAATGGTTGGGGTATTTTGGACATTGAAAAAGATCATAGCTTTATTGCGTTTTTAAAGGGGCAGGGTTTGACTCCTGTTATTTTAAATTGGGCTGAACCAAAAGATGAAAATATATCCTTGGATGATTATATTACACATCACTGCGCTCCCCTTATTCAGAAATTGCTTAATGATGGCTATACCATAAAAGGCATCATTGGATATTGCATGGGTGGTACAATGATTGCCGCGCTGTATTCGGCATTTCAAAAATTAATGACACAAATTAATAAGGTTGTTTTAATCGCCCCACCATGGGATTTTTCCTATCAATCTGTTGACCAAATGGTGCGAATTCAATCTTTGGCTGTGCAGACATATGCGATGGATAACATTGCACCAAATGATTTTGTCCAATCCTTATTTTGGGCGGTTGATCCATTACAGGTTTTAAAGAAATTTCGTAAATTCCCTGATGTTCAAAACCCAGATCGATTTGTGCGTGTCGAAGATTGGTTGAATGGGGGCAGGGCAGTTTCAAAATCGGTTATTCAAACATGCCTGTTTGATTGGTATCGTGATAATAAGGTAATGAATGGACAATGGTCGATCAACGATAAGATTGTTACTGATAAAAACTTGCCTCGGGAAACTTTTGTCGTCGTGGCAAATAATGATAATTTGGTTCCCTTGGAATCCTCAAAACCGTTAATGGCTGACCGACAGGTTATAAAAGTTAACACAGGTCATATTGGATTAATGGCTAGTGATAAATCGATGGAGGGTGCGTGGAAACCGATTGTCGATTTTATAAAAAGCGATAAGATATCAAAAAGGAAAAAATCATGAGTGAAAATATAGTTATTGTTGCGGCAAAACGTACCGCGGTTGGATCATTTGGCGGAACGATATCAAACGTGCCCGCGCATGAATTGGGCGCAACCGTTATTAAAAATCTGTTGGATGAAACGGGCGTTGATGGCGCGGATATTGATGACGTGATTATGGGACAGATTTTAACCACAGGCGCAGGGCAAAATCCCGCGCGCCAGGCCGCAATTCATGCAGGGATTTCAAATGCGAATACGGCGATGACAATTAATCAGGTCTGTGGATCTGGCTTGCGGTCCGTTGCCATGGCGATGCAATCAATCCAATCGGGTGATGCCAAAATTATTATTGCGGGCGGACAAGAAAACATGTCTTTATCACCGCATTGTATGCATATGCGTGACGGCACAAAAATGGGAAATGCGTCCTTGACAGACACCATGATAACCGATGGGTTATGGGATGCGTTTAACGATTACCACATGGGTATCACCGCCGAAAATATCGCGGATCAATTTAAGATTACGCGCGAGGCGCAAGATGAATTCGCGTCCAACTCTCAAAACAAGGCCGAGGCGGCGCAAAAAGAGGGCAAGTTTAAAAGTGAGATTGTTCCTGTGATAATCAAAACCCGTAAGGATGATATTATTTTTGAAACAGATGAATTCATCCGCGATGGTGTCACGGTTGAAATGTTATCAAAATTGCGCCCTGCATTTAAGCGCGATGGTGGCACGGTCACGGCCGGTAATGCATCGGGGTTAAATGATGGTGCGGCGGCGGTGATGGTAATGAGCGAAAGTGAGGCCAAAAAACGTGGATTGAAACCATTGGTGGTTATCAAATCATGGGCCACCGCAGGGGTCGATCCATCGGTGATGGGCACAGGGCCAATCCCTGCGTCACAAAAAGCGTTGGAGAAAGCAGGTTGGAGTGTTGATGATTTGGATTTGATTGAATCAAACGAGGCATTTGCCGCACAGGCATGCAGTGTTATGCAGGCAATGAAATTTCCGACGGACAAGGTGAATGTAAATGGTGGCGCAATTGCAATTGGACACCCAATTGGCGCAAGCGGAACGCGTGTTCTTGTTACCCTTATTCATGAAATGACGCGCCGCAATGTATCAAAGGGCTTGGCAACATTATGCATTGGTGGTGGTATGGGCATCGCAATGTGTATCGAAGTTCGATAAATGGTCCGCAAATTAGGCGGGATTTCAAAAATATATTTTAGTGGGAATTAAAATGACAAATAAAAAAACAGCGTTAGTAACAGGTGGAACGCGTGGCATTGGTGCGGAAATATCAAAGGCATTAAAGGCCGATGGTTATCGTGTGATTGCAAATTATGCAGGTAATAAAAACGCCGCCAAAGAATTTGAGGCCGAAACAGGCATTGAGACATTGAAATTTGATGTCTCTGATTTTAACGCTGTTCAAAAGGCATGTAAGGATTTGGATGTTGATATTTTGGTCAATAATGCGGGTATCACGCGTGATCGTATGTTGCATAAAATGGAATTGGAGGATTGGCAATCCGTCATGTCGGTTAATTTAGACAGCTGTTTTAATATGTGCCGTGCCATTGTGCCTAATATGCGGACAAAATCATGGGGACGCGTGATTAATATTTCATCGATTAATGGTCAAAAGGGACAGATGGGGCAAACTAATTATTCTGCGGCAAAGGCAGGGATGATTGGATTTACCAAATCACTTGCATTGGAAAACGCAATTAAAAAAATCACGGTGAACGCTATTTGCCCTGGCTATATCGAAACGGAAATGACAGAAGCTATGGATGCGGGCGTGCTTGAAAATATTGTAAAACAAATTCCAAAAGGACGCATGGGTAAGGCCAGTGAAATTGCCGCCATTGTATCATTTTTGGCATCGGAAAAAGCCGCATTTATTAACGGTTCAACTATCACTGCCAATGGTGGGCAATATATGGCATAATTACCCATATGAATAATAAGACGCATAATATTATTGAACGTGAGGGCTTTGCCAAGGGCTCGATCATTGTCAAAGAGGGGGAGGAGGCATATTGCGCTTATATCCTTCAATCAGGGCGTGCGCGTGTGTATTCTGATAAAACAGGTAAAAAAGTTGAATTTTCAATTCTTAATCCAGGTGATATTTTTGGCGAAACGGCCTTGGTGATGAATGGTGTCCGCACGGCCTCTGTTGAGGCGATGGAGGATTGCACGCTTGTGATTCTTCGCCGTGATGATTTTAAGGCGCGTTTAAAAAAATCAGATAAGGCCATTCAGGCGGTTGTGAATATGTTGTCACAACGCATTTTGCATTCGAATGCTGAGATTATAAAATCAAAGGGCGTGAATATTGATAATTTTATTGCACTGCTTAATCAAATATTTCGTGATCTGCTAGAGGCGATGCCTGTTGAGGATAAAGATAATTTTAAATCAGATGCATTTCCTGTTTTGAACGATTTAATCACCGTTATTGAGAAATATCGCGATAAATTATAATCGCGCCTTGCCATTTTTCCGCCATAGGAATAGATAATAAATGAACTGAAATTTCATTTAATCGTAAGGCGTATTATGAAAGCACTCTTATCCATCCTATTTGTATTTTTAATTTTGATTGCGGGGGCGTTTATTGTCCCTTCATTTATTGATTGGTCACAATATAAAGGTCAAATCAAAACGCAGGTTGAAAAGGCAACAGGATATCAATTAGAGATTAATGGTGAATTACGCGCTGCCTTCCTGCCCACACCCCATGTGGTTATTAATAAGGTTGCAATCGATAGTGCAGGCGCCAAAGGCCCTGTCGCATTTAAGGCACAGGTTGAAAAGGCATCGGTATCATTGGCCTTTATGCCGCTTTTGTCGAGGAATATAGCCGTTAGTGACGTGACATTGATTAATCCAGTTGTCGATGCGCGTGAACAACAGGTTGCAACCGAGGCACAAAAACAATTGGAACAATTAACATCGGATAGCGCGACTGAACCAAAAGCATCGCCGAATGTTCAATTGGATAACGTGTATTTAGAAAATGCAAAATTATCTTACAAGCCACTCTCAGGCGAGGTGATGAGCGTTGAGTTACCAAAAATGACATTAAATGCCGATAGTTTGACTGGGCCATTTGCATTTGATGGACGCATTTTATACCAAACATTTGATTTGGAATTGGATGGTAAAATTGGTGAATTTGATAAAACAAAACCATTAACAACATCACTTAATATCAATGGTGGTGCATATGCATTATCTTACAGTGGGCTTGTTGATTTGACTAAGGATGAGCCAGAGGTTCAGGGTGAATTATCCGTAAACGCCAATTCCATTCAATCGCTTGCGGCGCAATTTGGTGCAAAGGATATTAAAATCAAGGATCAATCGATGGCGTTGACTGGTCTGATTGCGGGGTCGCCAAAGGCCATTCGTTTGGATAATGGTCAATTGAAATTGGGTGGAGCAAAGGCCATGCCCGTCAAATTTAATTTTATGACTGATGCCAAGAAAGGCTCTGTTAAAATTCAGGGACTTCCTGGTGGTGGAATGGTTGATTTGGACATTGCCATGGGTGATGCAACAACATTAAGCGGACAAATTGATATTCAAAACATCAAGATGATTGCGGTTGATACATTGGGGGTGGTCGAGGCAAAAACATTCAATAACCCACAAGTGCCGAACAAAATTACGGGTGATATCAAGGCATCATTAGGTGATGTCATGGCATTAACATCACAATCATTGATGGTGGGAACGTATAAATTGGCAGGAACGAATATTCAATATCAAACAGGTGAACCAGCAAAAATAAATTTGGCGATTCAAAATTTTGAAGGCGCGAATATCAAGGCCAATGGAACATTGAATATGGCGCAGGGCGTGAATGTATCTGTGTCCCATCCAAACGCCGCACAATTTATAAAGGTGTTTCAAAAGGATTTCCAATCCAGTGATAATTTATCCAAACCATTCGCGCTTGCGGGTTTGGTCAAAACACAGGGTGATATGATTGACGTGTCAAACATGACCGCAAAAATAGGCACAATTGATGCCAAGGGATCATTATCCATGAATAATGGTGGCGCAATTCCATCCATTAAGGCCGATTTGCAATTTGGGAATTTGGATACGCGTGAATTAATGACGGGTAAAACATCAACGGCGAATAAATCATCGGGTGGTGCGTCTGCGTCTTCATCAAAATCCACATCGGCACCATGGACACGTGATGCAATTGACACATCGGCTCTGCGCGCAATGAATATTGATTTAACCGCCAAGGCCGATCAATTGGTGCATGGCACATGGTTGATATCAAACCCAACAATTGATATTGATTTGAATAATGGTGTTTTGGATATCAATACCATCAAGGGTGGATTATTTGACGGTTCAGTTGATTTATCCGGACGCTTGAGCGCAAAGGCCGAAGGGCAACCATTATCAATCACATCCAAAATTGCGACATCCAATATTGATTTATCAAAATTGGTGAAGGCCGCGTTATCTCAAAATAAAGAACGCGTTGTTGGAACGGCTAGTTTTAATATCGACCTCTCGACAACGGGTCTTTCATCATCGGCATTAATCTATGCATTAAACGGTGATGGTAAAATCACGACAAGCGATATGATTATCAAAGGTATCGATTTGGGTAAGGTGACCGAGGCGATTTCGGATGAAAGTTTAACTGATTTGGCTGCGGTTGTTCAGGGCGCCTTTAAAACAGGCCAAACACCGTTCGTAGCGTTGGATCATCCAATTGTTATTCGTGAAGGTGCAATGCCATTAAATGCATTAACGCTTGTATCACCAACGGCAAATATTATTTCCGATGGAACGGTGAATTTCGCCTCATGGACCATGAATGTTAAAAACACGGTTGATTTTACGAACCCTGATGATTTGCCGTCTGTTGAAATGACACTTAAAGGGCCACTAAACGCACCACAACAAAGTGTTGCTAATGATATTTTGGTCAGTTTTATTAAAAATAAATATGGCGCGAAAATCCAAAATAAAGTGAATGAATTGATTGGCGATAAGTTGGGCACGGATAGCCCTGCCGCAGGAATAATC
Source organism: uncultured Micavibrio sp. (assembly GCA_964350795.1). Classification (GTDB taxonomy): domain Bacteria; phylum Pseudomonadota; class Alphaproteobacteria; order Micavibrionales; family UBA1664; genus UBA1664. The sequence continues at coordinate 14,372 of CAYGLI010000004.1, read as the reverse complement.
AATAATTTATTAGGCTTACCGCAACAACCTCAGAAACAGGTTCAACCAACACCAGCACCCGCGGCAAATGATAATATCGAGGCAGAACCACAGGCCGTTGCGCCAAGTGAACCTCAAACGCAACCAAAATTGGAAGAACAATTAATTAAAGGGTTGTTTGACCAGCTAGCGAAATAACATGATTCAAAACATAAACCCGTATGGCGGACGATAATCCGCCTGTGGTTGTTTCAAGGCGTTTATCATCAATTTCATCAATGAGGGATGCAATTGATTGGTCTTTATCTTTGGCGATCTGTTTGAATATCACCCAAAATTCGTCTTCTAACGTAATCGATGTCGCATGACCACGCAGGGTCACAGAATGTTTTTTCATTTTATGACAGTACAATTTTTCTTACAGCCTTTAAACCTTCGTAAAAACCAACATGTTCAATTAATGCAAAAGCTTGAGTGCGTTGTTTTGGATTTGCGTTTGGAAGAATCGCGTCAGGACGTTGCCTCATGGTTTGTGTTGTCTCACCAGAGAGATATGCAAGGCAGAGCGCGTTGAATTGGTAAAAAAGATTTTGATTTAATGACTCTGATTCCTCTCTAAGCATAAATTTTGATGATAAAATTCGTAAATCTTTTGCACCAGAAATGATAATTCCAAGATTTCTATGTGCAGAGATATTATATCGACCGTCTGGAGTTCCAACATAATACTGATTCGCTGGTGTTAATTTTATAAGTAACCCTTTGATGTTGTTTTCATTCGATGTTCTTTCTCTAACCTTATGTGCATTAGCTGATGAGGGGTGCGTTAGGCATATTTCACCTTTGGGAATAATAACGGCGGATTGATTGAAAAACGCTTTCAATATTAAGGTCTGTGACTGATTTATTTTCAACATGACTATTTTTTATGGTAATTATAAAAATAAGTCAAGTGAATTATTTCTTTTTTTTAAGGGATTTTGGGTCTATACGATAGGCGGGGACGGGCGGGGGCAGGGTGTCCATACCTCCTAATTTATATGTTTCCGTGCGCAGGTGGTGAACCAATTCAACCTTATCATTTAAATGCGCTAATTCACTATTGGGGATGGGCTTACCAATTTGCACGCCAACGCGAGACCCAATACGGTCTGCTAATTCCTTGATAAATAATGATAGGCGTGCCGTTGGTGATACGAGGGACGCCAATTGAAACAGGCGGCTGTTCTGTCCTTCAAAAAAAAACGGGACAACGGTCGCGTTGGAACCTTGAATTAATGACCCGATAAATGGTTGCCATTCGGTGTCCTGTGCGACTTTATCCTTCCATGTTGGAATGGATGACACACCACCGGCGGCAAACACCGCAATGCAACCACCATTTTTTAAAATGCCACGCGCGGTTTTACGCGTTTCAATATTTGTACGCATCGCCTCTTCGGTCATATCAAAATCAATGGGGAGAAGGGTGGGGTTGGCTTCCTTCATTTTAAAAAGCGCGGTATTCGTCAACACCTTGAAGTCCTTGCGGATTTTATGAACCAAATGGTTCATCACAATGCCGTCCAAAACACCATAAGGGTGATTGGCGACAATCACCAATGACCCTGTTTTTGGAATATTATTCAATGCATCGGTGTTGTAATTAATATTCAGGTCTAAACGATTAACGGCCTGATCAAAAAAGAAATGCTCGGTTTCCGCCATTTCAGAATGATATTGTTTGTACAAATCATAAATCCTGCGCTGACCCGTCAACAACTCGATCGAGCGAATGAAGCTGCGTTTAAGGAAATGATAATTTTCCGACGCGTATGAAAACATATCTGTTCGTAACATAATTTGACATTAAAGAGATTCGGTTGCGAATAAAAGGAAATTTAATTTGCTTTTCCGTTATAAAACGCCATATTACCTTTCATAAAACACTGTCATTCTGAACGTAGAGAAGAATCCGCTCGCGGTTAAGCAGAGATCCTTCGTTTCACTCAGGATGACAATAGAGCAATAAAAAACTTTGCGAGACTTCGCGTGACTTTGCGTTTCAATCCTAAATTATATGGATCGCCACGTTACTCACGGTCCTCGAAATGATGGAGATAGAATGGCACTAACCGAAATATCAATCCGCGGGGCGCGGGAGCATAATTTAAAAAACGTGAATGTTGACATTCCGCGTGACAAACTTGTTGTGATTACGGGTTTGTCGGGGTCGGGGAAATCATCCTTGGCGTTTGATACGATTTATGCCGAGGGGCAACGTCGGTATGTTGAATCGCTGTCCGCCTATGCCCGTCAATTTTTGGAAATGATGCAAAAACCCGATGTGGATTCGATAGAGGGGTTGTCACCCGCCATTTCGATTGAACAAAAAACAACATCAAAAAACCCACGCTCAATTGTCGGGACAGTGACCGAAATTTATGATTATATGCGCCTTCTTTGGGCGAGAGTGGGTGTCCCTTATTCTCCAGCAACAGGTTTACCCATTGAATCGCAAACCGTATCGCAAATGGTGGACCGTGTGATGACGATGGAGGAGGGGACGAAGCTTTACATCATCGCCCCCATCGTCCGCGGTCGCAAAGGCGAATACCGTAAGGAATTCAAAGAATTTCAGGCAAAGGGTTTTCAACGCGTTAAGGTTGACGGCACATTTTATGAGATCGACGAAGTTCCCGAACTCAATAAAAAATTAAAGCATGATATTTCCGTTGTGATTGACCGTTTGGTATTAAAATCCGATATCGGCAATCGTTTGGCGGATTCAATCGAAACGGCACTTCGTACCGCCGATGGGTTATGTATCGTTGAGGACGCAACCACGGGCGACGAAACAATTTTTTCCGAAAAATTCGCCTGCCCTGTGTCTGGTTTTACCATTGCCGAAATTGAACCGCGATTATTTTCGTTTAACAATCCGCATGGGGCATGTCCCGCATGTGATGGATTGGGTGAAAAGCATGATTTTGATGAAAACTTGGTTGTACCAAACCCAATGTTGACACTAAAGGCGGGGGCAATCGCGCCATGGTCAAAGGGGACATTTGGCGGATATTACCAACAGGCTTTGCAAGGTGTTGCCGACCATTACGGGTTCAAAATGACCACGCCATGGAATAAATTAGATCAAAAATATCGTGATATTATTTTACATGGATCAGGCAAAGACAAAATTCAAACAACATATGAATCCGAACGCAACACATGGACAAATAACAAACCGTTCGAAGGCGTCATCGGCAATCTAAAACGTCGCATGGTTGAAACGGAATCCAACCGCGTACGCGAGGAATTATCCGAATATCAACAATCAACACCTTGCAATACATGTGATGGATATCGCCTAAAGGCCGAGGCCATGGCGGTGAAGATTGATAAATTACACATTGGACAAACAACACAATTTTCTATCGAAAAGGCGTGTGAATGGTTTGCCAATGTCGATAAAAAATTGACCAAACAACAATCACAAATCGCGGAAAAGATACTTAAAGAAATCAATGAACGTCTAACGTTCCTTATGAATGTCGGGTTGGGATATTTGTCCTTGGACAGACGCGCAGGGACGCTATCGGGTGGTGAATCGCAACGTATTCGCCTTGCCTCGCAAATTGGGTCTGGATTGACAGGCGTTTTATATGTGTTGGATGAACCATCCATTGGGTTACACCAACGCGATAACAACCGTTTATTGGAAACGCTTAAACGATTGCGCGATATCGGAAATACCGTAATTGTGGTTGAACATGACGAAGACGCCATCCGTTTGGCGGATTACCTGATTGATATGGGCCCTGGTGCAGGGGTGAATGGTGGAACGATTGTCGCCGAGGGGACACCAGCCGAGGTGATGAAGTCTAAAAATTCACTCACCGCTGATTATCTGACGGGGCGTAGAGAAGTACCATTACCCACGACTCGCCGTAAACCGAAAAAGGGTCAATCTATCTCGTTAAAGGGCGCGACGGGTAATAACCTGCAAAATGTATCCGTGGATATTCCACTTGGTGTGATGACTTGTGTTACTGGGGTTTCTGGATCTGGGAAATCAACATTAATTTTGGATACGTTTTATAAGGCCGCGGCGCGTGCGATTATGCGTACCAAGGATATACCGATGCCGTATAAAGATATCCGTGGATTGGAACATGTTGATAAGGTCATTGATATTGACCAATCACCCATCGGGCGCACTCCGCGGTCAAACCCCGCCACATATACGGGCGCGTTTACGCATATTCGTGATTGGTACGCGGGATTACCCGAATCCAAAATGCGCGGATATAACGCTGGACGTTTTTCATTCAATGTGAAGGGCGGACGATGCGAGGCTTGCCAAGGGGATGGTGTTATTAAAATCGAAATGCACTTCCTGCCCGATGTCTTTGTCGAATGCGAAACCTGTAAAGGCAAACGTTATAACCGCGAAACACTAGAGGTGAAATTCAAGGGCAAATCGATTGCCGATGTGCTGGATATGACCATCGAAGACGCTTGTGACTTTTTCAAGGCCGTGCCGACCATCCGCACAAAAATGGAAACGCTTATGCAGGTTGGTTTGGGCTACATCAAGGTCGGGCAACAGGCGAATACATTGAGTGGCGGCGAAGCGCAACGCGTTAAATTATCCAAGGAATTGGCAAAACGCTCCACGGGTAAAACGCTCTATATCTTGGATGAACCCACAACAGGTCTCCATTTCGAGGATGTGAAAAAATTATTAGAGGTTCTGCACACGCTGGTCGATCAAGGCAACAGCGTTGTCATCATCGAACATAACCTAGAAGTCGTCAAAACCGCTGACCATATTATAGATGTCGGCCCCGAAGGCGGAACAGGTGGCGGGCAGATTATGGCGGTGGGAACGCCAGAGAATATCTGTAAGGTAAGGGAAAGCTATACGGCGGAGTATTTGGCGCCGTTGTTAAAGTCACAGGTAAAGAATAAAAAAGTAGCCTAGTGTTCGTCAATAGACCGTGATAAATTCCACATCATGAAATTAACAATTTTTGGGTCTGGGTATGTTGGGTTGGTCACGGGTGCGTGTTTGGCGGATGTTGGGCATGATGTGTTATGTGTTGATTTGGATCAACCCAAAATCGATGGTTTAATAAACGGTATTATTCCCATCTATGAACCTGGTTTAGAGGCAAAGATAAAATTAAATTTTGCCGAAGGACGTCTTGATTTTACAACAAACGCGGTTGATGCCATTCATAATGCGGATGTGATTTTCATCGCCGTGGGAACACCGCCTGATGATGATGGGTCGGCAGATTTATCGGCGGTTCGTGCCGTTGCCAATACCATTGGTCAAAATATGACGTCATCCAAATTAGTGATTACAAAATCAACTGTTCCTGTGGGGAGTGCGGATATTGTCCGTGAGACAATTCAAAACGCACTTGATAAACGCAGTGAAATCATTGAATTCTATGTGGCGTCTAACCCTGAATTCCTAAAAGAGGGGGCGGCCATTAATGATTTTGAAAAACCAGACCGCATCGTGATTGGGTTTGACCATCCACGCGCAGAAGAATTATTAGAAGACATCTACGCGCCATTCAACCGTCGTAATGACCGATTGGTAAAAATGGATATCAGGTCAGCCGAATTAACCAAATATGCCGCAAACGCAATGTTGGCAACCAAAATTTCATTCATGAATGAAATGGCGAATATTGCCGAACATGTTGGTGCGGATATTGAAAATGTTCGCCGTGGTGTTGGATCTGATGCACGCATTGGGTATCATTTTATTTACCCAGGTGTTGGGTATGGTGGGTCTTGTTTCCCAAAGGATGTTAAGGCATTGGCCACAACGGCGCGCAAACATGATTTCCCTGCCCATATTATTGAGGCGGTAGAGGCCGTCAATGAAAACCAAAAACATGTTTTAGTGAATAAAATTGTAAAACGATTTGGTGAAAATTTATCGGGTAAGGTCTTCGCACTTTGGGGATTGGCGTTTAAACCCAATACGGATGATATGCGTGAGGCACCTGCACGGGTGATTATGGAGGAATTATGGAGCCGCGGTGCGACAGTTCAGGCTTATGACCCTGAGGCGATGAAGGAATGCCAACGCATTTATGGTGATCGCCCTGATTTAATCTTAATGGACCACCGCGATGATGCCCTAAAAGGCGCGGATGCATTGGTTATTGTGACCGAATGGAAAAATTTCCGCGCTGTTAATTTCGACCTTATTAAAAAAAGCATGAATCCACCAATTATTTTTGATGGTCGTAATATATACGACCCTTCGGAAATGAAAGAAGCGGGTATAGAATATTATTCAATAGGGCGATTATAAAAAAAATTGACATTGACGAAATATTTGTGCGATAACAGCGCATAACTTTTAATAGGAGAAAACTTATGAATAAAACTTATTTAACTATTGGTGCTGTTGCCATTGCCGCATTGGTTGGTTTCGGTATTTTAACAAGCGATCAAGGTGACAAAGCAGAAAATGTTTTAGCTAATCTTGGTGAGACGACATCAACATTTGTATCAGATGTTGCAAACACTGTTGAAGAGACAACACAAACAACAATCGATGGCGCACAGGAGTTGGCTGCTGACGCTCAACAAACAGTTGAAGAGACATACGAAGCAGCCGTGACTGAAGTTTTAGAAGCAGGTGATGTTGCTGAAGAAATGATTGAACCAGCAGCAGGTGAAGTAGAGGCGACAGCTGACGAAACAATCAACACAATGCAAAACACAGTTGATGAAATCGAAGCTGAAGTTGAAGCAGACATTCAAAACTAAATTTTAATATATAAAATTCTAAAAACCGCCTTTATGGCGGTTTTTTTATATCAATCCGTCTGTGCATAAAAACCCTTAAACCCTTTGTGTTTGTTGGTGTAAACCGCTATATTAAGGTGTTAAAAATACAGCAAGGCAAATCATATTATGACCGACGATATCAATGATAACACAACCCCACCAACGGGCGAGCAATTTCCAACAGTTTACCTAGAGGATGAGATGAAAAAATCTTACCTCGATTACGCCATGAGCGTGATTGTGTCGCGTGCGTTGCCTGATGCGCGTGATGGTTTAAAACCCGTTCACCGCCGTATTATGTTTGCGATGAAGGAAGGTGGATACGATTCCACCAAACCTTATAAAAAATCCGCGCGTGTGGTTGGGGATGTGATGGGTAAATATCACCCCCATGGTGATAGCGCGATTTACGATTCGATGGTGCGTATGGCACAGGATTTCTCGATGTCATTACCGTTGGTTGATGGACAAGGAAACTTTGGGTCAATGGACGGTGATCCGCCAGCCGCGATGCGTTATACTGAGGCGCGTTTGGATAAGGCGGGTGAGGCGTTATTAGAGGATATCGATAAAGATACCGTTGATTTCGTCCCTAACTATGACGAATCAATCATGGAACCGTCTGTTGTGCCCTCACGTGTGCCAAATTTGTTGGTCAATGGTGCTGGTGGTATTGCCGTTGGTATGGCGACGAACATCCCACCACATAATTTAACCGAGGTTGTGGACGGATGTATTGCCTATGTCGCGAACCCTGAAATTTCAATTGAGGAATTAAACGAAATTATTAAAGGGCCAGATTTTCCAACGGGTGGATATATCCTTGGTCGTATTGGCATTAAGTCCGCGTATACGACGGGGAATGGTTCCGTTAAAATGCGTGCCAAAACAACGTTTGAAGAGGTAAAGTCAGGCCGACAAGCCATCATCGTGCATGAAATTCCCTATCAGGTGAATAAATCACGCCTGATGGAACGGATTGCCGAATTGGTGCGTGACAAACAAGTCGAAGGCATTGCCGACTTGCGTGATGAATCCGACCGTGATGGTGTGCGGATGGTTATCGAGCTTAAAAAAGATGCGCATAACGAGGTTGTCTTAAACCAGCTATTTAAATTTACACCGCTCCAAACGTCATTTGGTTGCAATATGCTGGCGCTTGACCATGGTCGCCCGCGTACATTTACATTGCGTGATTTTGTGAAGGCATTTGTTGAATTCCGAGAGGTTGTGATTACACGCCGTACAATTTTTGAATTAGGTAAGGCGCGTGATAAGGCGCATGTATTGGCCGGTCTTGGTGTTGCGGTTGCCAATATTGACGAGGTGATTGCCCTTATTCGAAATGCACCCTCACCAACGGATGCACGCGAACAATTAATGGCGAAACGATGGGCGGCACATGGGATTGCGCCGATGATCGAGTTAATCGATGACCCTGAATATTATGTTGAAGAAGATGGTACGTATCAATTATCCGAAATTCAGGCACGCGCAATCTTGGATTTACGCCTGCATAAATTAACTGGGTTGGAACGTGATAAAATTGGTGATGAATTAAAGGAAATCACTGATGCAATTGCGTATTACCTATCAATTTTGGCTAATCGCGAATTGATGCTCGAGGTTCTGGTTCGGGAATTGGAAGAGGTTAAAGAAAAATTTGGTTTTGAACGCCGCACTGAAATTATCGAAGCTGAATTTGAAAGCGATATTGAATCCCTCATTCAACGCGAAGATATGGTGGTGACAATCACAAGCCAAGGGTACGTTAAACGTGTTCCATTGGATACATATCGTGCCCAACGCCGTGGTGGTAAGGGGCGTAATGCTATGACGACAAAGGATGAAGATTTCGTATCTGATTTGTTTGTCGCGTCAACCCACACGCCAATTTTGTTTTTCACATCGCGTGGAATTGTTCACAAGATGAAGGTATGGCAATTGCCGTTGGGGTCACCAACATCCAAAGGGAAGGCCATGGTGAATTTATTACCGATTGAACAGGGTGAAACGGTGAAAGTTTATCTGCGCACACCTGAAGACGAGGATATTTGGGAAAATCTAGACTTGATGTTCTGTACCTCTCATGGGTCGGTTCGCCGAAACAAAATGTCTGATTTCGCCAATATTCGTTCCAACGGGTTAATCGCGATGAAATTGGGCGAGGGCGAACAGCTTGTGTCCGTCAAAATCTGTAAGGAAGGCGAAGACATCTTCTTGGCATCGAAAATGGGCAAGGCCATGCGCTTTAATGTCGAAGATATCCGCGTGTTCGCGGGGCGTAATTCAACGGGTGTTCGCGGTATGAAACTAACCAAGGGTGATGAAATCATGACCATGTCCGTGTTGAAACGCGAGGAAGAAGAATTCATCCTTAGTGTCGCCGAAAACGGATACGGGAAACGGACATCCTCCAACGATTATCGCACCACGGGTCGTGGTGGATCGGGTGTCAAAAACATGGATGTCACCGATAAAACGGGCGCCGTCGTTGCATCATTCCCCGTCACGGACGATCATCAGGTGATGTTGGTCACCGATGGCGGAACAACAATCCGTACCCCAATCAAGGACGTCCGCATCATCGGCCGTTCAACCCAAGGTGTGAAATTATTCACAGTTGGTAAAGGTGAAAAGGTTGTGTCAGTCGCATGGTTGATTGAGGATCATGATGAAGAAGAGGAAGTTTTGGAAGCGGTTGATGGTGAACAAACGCCAATAGAAGATTAGAAACTACTGTGGCCTAAGGATTGATGTTTTTCTTGAATTTCTAGGAATTATTTTTTCTAGATATCGGGGGTATGTTGCCAATGATGATGTGTTTAATTGTTTGATTTCTTTTACTTTCAAGAGACATTTTCCACCCATTTTAACAAGCGTTGGGGCATAAAATTGAGAGATGGAGGATGTGTTTTCAAGGCAGCCAAAACTCATGTATTTTAAATTTGGCGTACAGAAAATATCAAGAATACGTGTGTTTTGAAGGCATTTATTCTTCATTTTTTCGAGAGATTCACACCTAAAATATTTCAGAGAAGGTGTGTTTTGCAAGCATTGTTTGCCCATTGATTTAAGATTAGGCGCATTAAAGGTGACAAGGGCAGGGACACGATAAAGACTGTTGTTACCCATTATTTCCAAATCGGGTAAATCAAGTTCTTTAATTTCTGAGCATTCTGCATTAATTAAACAGTGATCACCTAAAAAAAGGCTACCTTTACGTACATTTAATAAAGAGTTTCCGCCATAGCACGCGTTAAAATCATCCGCAAAACTATCTTTTGATTGTGTATCAATTTTGATTAATTTTTTTGTTTTATTAGAAAATAAAAATCCTTCAAATAATGCATCGCCTGCACTCTTATTGACGGCATGCACCTGGCCATTTTCGGCCCATGCCTGATCGCCATAATAAATATTATTTATTTCAAAATTATATTTAAAAATATTGTCCCCCATTAATACAAAGCCATAACCAAGCGGCGAAGCTGTCGCATGAAAATCAACATTAAAATATGTTTTAAGAGCATCGGATAGGCCGTCAATAATATTATCTGGATTGCTATCAAATGTATGATCGCATCCTGGAACAGTATGATTATAGCGATTTTTTATACTAATGAATCCACCGTCTTTAAACATTTGAATTGATATAACTGATGTGCCATAGGCGTCCTGACGGCTTTCAACACCATTAAAATCCCTACGGACAAGATCGCTTGCATCATGTCTTATGGCATGTATGACGTAATTACGTTGAAACCGAGCTTTGTTGTTAAACGTGCATAATAACTCGTCCCGCCTAAAATATGATTTTATGCTATTTTGTTTTTCTAATGTATCTGCCAAAAAGGCTTTATAACCAGCTTTTTTTAATAACTTAAAAGGATTTTGTCGTTTTTTCGGTAGTGTTTTTTGTTCATTAATGGGCATTTTACTCACCAAATAGTTGAGCAATAATGGTGTGGTTTCTCGGCCAGCGTACTTTAATATCACATCAATATCTGGAATTTCAAAAATTCCATTGTGGTGATTTCGTACGGCCTGAGCAAAGCGTTCACCGTTTTGTTTTTTTATTTTCTTATACATGTGATAGTTTTTTATTGTTTTTTAATTAGTTAAACAATTAATTTAAATACGTCAATATTTAATTGTAAAATCTGAAAGTTAACCCATGGACTTCATCTCAACATACATCATCATCGTCTCCGTTACCTTTATCGCCATGGCGTCGCCGGGGCCGGATTTTTTGGTGACGATGCGTAATGCGTTGGGGGTAGGGCGCGCATCGGGGATTGCCACGGCAATTGGGATTGGGTGCGCGATATTTGTGCATGTGGCCTATTCCGTTTTGGGGATTGCGTTGATTATCTCTCAATCCATCATTATTTTTAACATCATAAAATATATCGGCGCGGCCTATTTAATTTATATGGGCGTTATGGCCTTGCGATCCAAAGGATGGGAAATGAACGTTGAAAAGGCGAAAAATAAAACCAAGTCATTGACTCAGTCATTCGTTGAAGGGTTCATCACGAATGTTTTAAACCCAAAGGCAACATTGTTTTTCTTGGCATTGTTCACACAGGTTATTCGCCCAGACACCCCATTATCATGGCAATTAATCTATGGCACATCCATCGCAATCATGGTGATGGGATGGTTTTCAATCGTGAGTCTCACATTAACCCAAGCCAAAATCCGCGCAAAATTATCCGCCATATCCATATGGATTGACCGCGTGACGGGTGTAATGTTTATCGGTTTAGGTTTAAAAATCGCGTCCGAGAAGTTGAATTAGAAAAAAAACTTACGATTCCCATAATTTTTATGTTGCTTTTTATAAACTGATATTGTTATGCTTGTCTCATGGTTCAACAAAACACATATTTTAACTTTTTCTATTTTTGGCAGTTTACCGCAAGGGGCTGTTGTTAAGTATATGTGATTTAGAAAAACCATAACGAAACAATAACAAGCCCCGATTTTCGGGGTTTTTGTTTATTTAAAAACAGAATTTTCGAAAAACAGGGTGATAATTTTAAAATTAAGAAAGAAAAGAAAATGACAAAATTGAAAATATTACAGATTGATGCAAAAGGCGATTTGAAAGAGGCTGCATTATCCGATATAAAAGGAACATCAGAGCATCAAATTCATCCACATACTGTACTAACAAACTATCCCACTGATGAAAAGCTATCTAAAATAATGAGTCTTGCGGTGCAATCTGGAATAGATGATTTGGCGGTCGTTCAGGTTGGGGTCGGCGATCCGACATCAGTGCCTTCTGGGGTAGTTATTCCACAAGAAACGCACGTTGTCAGACGTAAACAACCTCGTATCCAGAAAATTGCATAAATAAAACTTGCATTATATGTCCTTAACCTGCTATCAAACCCTTACAGAGAGAGGGTTTGAGTCATGTTTAAGCATTTATTTGATTTTAAAAACACAAAAACACCACGTGAAGCGGTGGAGTTTTTCACATTTTACGGCTGTATTTTCGCGGTATTAACTATCGTTGTTGGGTAGGGATTTCACCTGAATTTTGTCATTACCCGACTTGTTCGGGTAATCCATTCTGTTGGTTGGACGGCAGAGGCACAGTTTCCCTTATAATTTGCTTTGCAAATTCAGGGAATGACAAGAATGCTGTAACTAGCTATTTTTATCCAATTATGCTATAATATATTATGAATTATAAACCATATTTTTATAGTGTCATCATGTGGTTAACCCCGTATAAGCCCGTTCAGGCAAGGCTCATCCCCATCAGGGCGCGGCGGTAAATCATGTATATAGAGCCCGAATCATATGACAGATTTCTTAATCATGATACGGACTCCCTGCAAAACTATCCTGCGCTTATTCTCAACGCCGACTATCGGCCTCTATCCTATTTTCCGCTGTCTATTTGGTCATGGCAAGACGCCATTAAGGCCGTGTTTCGCGACAGCGCCGTTGTCGTGAGTGAATATGAACGCATTGTCAGCTCACCCTCGATTGATATTAAATTGCCATCAGTCTTGGCATTAAAAGAATTTATTCCTCAATCTGAACATCCTGCTTTCACAAGGTTTAATGTTTTCTTACGCGACGAATGGGAATGCCAATATTGCACCCATGAATATAAAACCCATCAATTAACATTCGACCATGTTATCCCCCGATCCAAAGGTGGAGGAACAAGTTGGGACAATATCGTCACGGCGTGTCGCCATTGCAACAGTGTGAAGGGGAACAAATTACCAAAAGATTGCGGAATGCATCCAAAAAAATCGCCAAGACAACCCACCATCTATGAATTACAACGCAATGGTAAAAAATTCCCCCCGAACTTCCTTCACGAAAGCTGGGGGGATTTTCTATATTGGGATAGTGAATTGGGAGATTAGAACGAATTCTGCCATCTTAGGCTGAACGCGTAATCATCTTCCATTTGTGGTCCATTCAAATCTTGGTAGAGGGGAATGGATACACCCGCCTTAACGGTATGTTGATCATAAAATTTCCATCCTGCATTCAAACCAAGGTGAATTGTTTCACCGCCATAATTATCGGGATCGGCGGTTTGAACGGGCGCTGTGATTTGCGTGTCTGCACCATCAATTTTATCCTCGGTTCGAAATGACAATGATGATGACACGCCCAAAGTGTCATCAAATTGATATCCTGCCCATGTGGTGACCTCATGCCAATCACCACGCGTGTATCCTTCGTTATTACGCCCCATATGCAATCGCGCATTATATGACCCGCCAAATGTCCAATCATTGGTCAGGTAAGTGTATGTCAGGGCAGGGCGCACATCATATGTTCCCGTTCCCAATTGCATCATATATGGCAAACGTAATGTTGGGCGTGTGCCCATCGGTGTTAAAACATCATCGGTTTCATTAATTGAACCTGTTGGTAATGAAAGGGATAATTGACCGTTTAATCCATGGGCACCGTTTTTATAGAGTGAGAATATACCGCCAACTTCGGTATCACCAAATCCTGAGCTCTCGGTTGTGAATTCACCAACGCGTGCTGTTCCCGCCATGTTGAATGTAATGTGATCCATAGAATTATCCAAATAATTCACCATCACCATACCCGTTAGCCAATCTGTAATACCGACCATACCGCCAAGCATATGCATATCCATTGTCATGTCGGTTGGCACAACACGCAAATTGGCGGGGCCGGCATTGGGGTTGGCGAATGTGATAACTTCTTCAGGGGACAGGCTATCCGTTCCATTACGGTTACCACCCATATCCATGCGCATGAATGTGTAAGAGAGCATATATTCGCCTGGTTTATGCAGGTGGTCGCTCATGATGCCCTTTGGTGATAAATTGACATGACAGTCGGTGCATGCAGGGACGTTAAGGTGCTGAGCCATTGTTTGTGTTGATAAAAGTGTCGCGCACGCAAGTGCAGCTATAGATAGTTTTTTCATTTTGTTTTTCCTTTTAAGAAATGAAATTAAATTATGTGTTTTTAATTTGATTTAGGAAAAAACAGGTGGTGCGCGTGATTGGTAGGATTTGTGAAATGTAATCAATGCAATTTCACTGATGAAATCACCTATTAAAACA
>CAYGLI010000003.1:0-64545 GCA_964350795.1 uncultured Micavibrio sp. | reverse complement strand
AGTGCTTCCTGGCCATGGTTTAATCCTCCTATATGTGTCCAATTATATCTAGCACCACAACTGCTAAATCTGGACTCCTTTATAGGGGGTGGGACAGTGTTTACGGACGCGGATGGACATTATTATTTGCATCATATCGATTATATTCGCATTGATAAATTGGATAATAATGACGAGGCCACACAACAATGCAAAAAAATTGCATCGTTACTTAATCAATTTTATGTGCCGTCAATCACGGTTGAAATAAACGGAATTGGAAAATTTTTACCCGCAATATTACGACGTGAATGCCGTGCGATGGGGGTTCATTCATCGGTCATTGAATATTCAAATCGTATGCCAAAATCACACCGCATTTTGGAATCGTTTGATGTTGTTTTGGCATCGGAATCTCTCTCGGTTCATGAATGTATAAAACAAACTTCATTCTTTAATGAAATACGTGAATGGCGACCAAGTGCAAAAAACGGACGCGATGATGGATTGGACGCGGTGGCGGGTGCCTTGTCCCAAGAGCCCATCCGCATTGCATCAGGCAAACAGAGGGGCACACGTAAAAATTGGAGTCCCAACGCAACAATTTTTAAGGCGAAAACATGATCGTCATTGCGTGGCCTGACCATGCAATCCAGAAGGTTTGATTTGAAACGCAAAGTCACGCGAAGTCGCGCAAAGTTTTTCTTGTGTTTTAATTTATTTTCATATAATTTAAGTGGGTTATGAGTAGATACCAAAATTTACAACGATTGAAACAATTAAAAGGTGCTGGAAATAAAGCCTTTGGCACGCCTCGTGATATATTAGAGCTGAACTCAACACTATGTTTTCAGGTTGTTGCTGTTGTATTTCCTCAAACGATTATTGATGAAAAAAGATTTGAAGAGATCAAGTCAAAATATGATTTTAGTGAGAAAGAAATAGATGAAGTTGCGCTCTTTTCTGTTGATTATGGACCTTTAGAGGTGCCAGCAGGATTTATAGCTTTTGACGACTTTGGTAACAAAGAAGTATATGAACCGAGATTTGAAACAATTTATACTACGTATTATAAACAGGTTTTAATGTCAGTCCTTTCTGCAGAATCGGAAGATGAAAGCGATCATTTAAAAGCTGTTGCTGAGAAGTATATAGAAATATTAGAAAACCATTTTCAAGGCTTAAATTTTGCAAAAGGAATTTACGGTAAGGGGGAAGACTTTAGTGTGTGGTTTCAATTGGTTGTTCAACCATACAGTGTTGCTTTGTGCCCACCAGAAGATTTGAACATCCTCAAGCCCATCACAATTATCGATGGTTATGTTATTCATCCGACACAAAATCGGATTGATTTATCGACGGTGAAAACACCTTCGCGTCGGCCTTAACCAAGAATACGAATTAAAAAAACCAGCCCACCTTTTGGTGGGTTTTTTTATTATCAAAAGGAAAAATAAATATGGATCTGACTTTTCCATCTTACATGATTTGGTGGATGACGGTTGTCGACATCCCAATTGCAACATCATTATTCGTGATGATTTGGCGAGGGCGGAAGGAATATGAAACGCGTCTCGATCATCTGCATCAATTATTGGAGACGCGACATTCGCAAATGCGGGAATCGCTGTCGGCTTATAAATTAGAAGTCGCGAAAACATACTCCACACAAACGGATTTGCGGAATTTGGAAACACGATTGGTCGCACATCTTTTGCGGATTGAATCAAAACTAGACAAACAAGTTGAAAGGATAACAACCCATGGGAACAACACATCAAATCATTGAAATGAAGGATGGAGATCAGGCCGCGGCAGATGACTTTATTAAGGGGTTAGAGGTTGATGTTTTGGCACGCACAATTTATGGCGAGGCCAGATCGGAATCTCAACAAGGCATGGAGGCCGTGGCGCATGTGGTTTTGAATCGCGCGAAACATGCCCAATCAAAAGGTGGAAAATTTTGGTGGGGGAATGATATTGTGAGTGTGTGTCAAACGCCGTATCAATTTTCCTGTTGGAATCCAGGTGACCCGAACCGTCCAAAATTAATGGCGGTGGATGCAAAAGATATTCATTTTGCAACATGCCTACGCATTGCACGTCGTGCGGTTTATGGTGATTTGGGCGCGGACATCACCAATGGTGCAGATCATTATCACACAACGGCCGTTGCACCAAAATGGTCGTTGGGGATTAAGCCCATCGCACAATTTGGCACGCATGTGTTTTTTAAATTGGAGAGTTAAATGCTAGAAACACTTTTAGGAAAACTCGGTTTGTCATTCCTCACCACAACATTGTCAAAGGTTCTCTCAAAAATCGATAATGATTTCGCAAAAAATGCCAGCGAAGCGTTAAAGGATGTTGAGAAAGAAATTACCAATGGCGCGATTTCGATTGATCAAATGAAGGAGGCCAATCGGCATATCGAACAATTGGCGGTTCAAGACACACAAAAATTAACAGAGATTAATACGTCCCTGCGTGCGGAAATTTTATCAGATGATAAATATGTACGGCGGATGCGTCCGACCTTTGGGTATCTCATGGCACTAACATGGGCGGCACAAATGTTTGGTGTGGCGTATATTATGGTGTTCGAAACGGATAAGGCGAGCGTGGTGATTGAGGCAATTGAATCGCTGTCCGCTATTTGGGCGGTGGGTTTATCCGTTCTTGGAATTTACGTTTACAAACGGAGTGAGGATAAAAAATCACTTGGCTAGCGTTGGTTTATTTCGCTGTCTCTGGTGATAAAATAAAATATATAGACCTGAGCTAATCACAATGACACTGCCAAGTATTGTTGTGAATGATGGAATATCATGAAAGACGATATAACCAAACGCCGTTCCCCAAATAATTTGTGAATATTGAAATGGTGCAACGGCCGCCAATGTTGGTGCACGTGAAAACACGGCACTTAAAACCAAAATCGCAACAGGAATAGCAATACAATAAACGATAAAAATAAAACCATGAGTTAACGTCATCTCCAGGGGAAGGCCATAATATAATGCAGGGCCAATATTGGCTAATGTAATTCCTAAATTGGCGAAGATGACAAACAAATACGGATCTTCTTCACGCCCCATTTTGCGCACACTAAGTGCAGCAATAGTTACGCATATGACACCACCAAATCCATATAAATATCCAATATTGAAATCATTAAAATCCGGTTGGGCAACTATTAATGTTCCTGAAAATCCAATTAAAATAACGATAATTTCGGTTAATGAAATTCGTTCTTTAAAAAATAAAAATGCCCCTAATGTTACGACCAAAGGCGTTGAAAAAACAATGCCGTAAAAATCGGCAAGTTGTAAATGCTGCAAAGCCTTAAACCCAAAATACGTCACACCAATTAACGCAAGGCATCGAATAATATGAAGTGTTTTATAATTTGTGTGTAGGGCATTTTTAATGCCATGTCTTTTGATCATAAATAATGTCAGGGTGATCATTGATGGAATGCTGGTAATGACCAAAATCATGCTGCGTTCCCACCCATCAGCCATCAATAATTTTGCAAACCCGTCGGATAATGCAAATAAAAAATAAGCCAAAACAGCATAGGATGCGGCCTGAAAATGGCTAAGATGACTGGTCAGAAGAAGGTTACGCAACATGTAATGATTTTACTTTTTATGATTTGCAAATCATTCTATACTCATTCTCATGAAACAAAAATCCCCTAATAATCAAAGTAGAATTTTAACACCAATACAGCAATTTCTTAAGATGGAGGCTTCTGGCGGTATCTTATTGATGCTTGCGGCGTTAACCGCGGTGATTATCGCGAATACGCCATTGTATGAATATTACGAATATATTTTAGAAAAAGTCTATTTAACAATTGGATTTTCATCCATTGATGGCTTTGCCGCGCTGAAAATTTCAAAACCATTATTGTTATGGATTAATGATGGTTTGATGGCGATTTTCTTTTTCCTTGTGGGTTTGGAAATTAAACGGGAATTTATGGAGGGGGAGTTGTCATCCCGAGATCGCGCCTTGCTTCCGGCGTTGGCGGCGGTTGGTGGTATGGCCGTGCCGGCACTTGTTTATTATTATCTGAATATGGACAGCCCAGAATTAATAAGAGGGTGGGCAATTCCTGCGGCAACGGATATTGCATTCGCTCTGGGGATATTGGCATTGGTTGGGTCGCGAGCGCCTGTTTCACTTAAAATTCTTTTGACCGCGATTGCGATTATTGATGATTTGGGTGCGATTGTAATTATTGCGTTATTTTATACCGAAACGGTGAATATCATTCCATTGATGTTTGCCGCGGTAGCCTTACTTGGTTTAATTGGTGCAAACCGTATGAAGGTAATGACGATTGCACCCTATATGTTGTTAGGATTCGTCTTGTGGTTTGCGGTTTTAAAATCGGGTGTGCACGCGACATTGGCGGGTGTGATTACCGCGATGTTTGTTCCATTGGGGGACAAAAATAATCCTCAACAATCGCCGCTAAAACATCTTGAGCATGGGCTTCATCCATGGATTGCCTTTATGGTGTTGCCTGTTTTTGCATTCGCCAATGCGGGTGTATCGTTCGCGGGCATGACAATTGCGGATGTGTTTAACCCCGTCACATTGGGTATCGCGAAGGGGTTGTTTTTTGGGAAACAAATTGGAATTTTTGTTCTTTTATGGATTGTGATTAAGGTCGGTTTATCCCCCATGCCAAAAAACACAAATTGGTGGCAATTATATGCCGTATCATTACTGTGTGGTGTTGGGTTTACCATGTCACTCTTTATCGGTGAGTTGGCCTTCGACACACGCGACCAAGCCGCCGCGGTGCGGATGGGCGTGATTATCGGGTCATTAAGTTCGGCAATATTGGCGTATTTAATATTACGATTTGGACCGACGACTAAGAAAATATAGTAAATTTACTATATTTTAACTATTTTTTAGTAATCTAAATATGTTATAGTAGTTGTATTATGAAGGAATTATTTTGGATTGGAAATTCTATTGATAACTTGATTGATTTCCCAGATCCAGTGAAAAAAACTTTTAGGATTTCAGCTTCATCGAGTGCAAGAGGGGCAAATACCAGAAGGTTTTTCTCCATTATCAAATGGGATTTGTGAAATAAAGGAATCTCATGATAAAGAGGCTTATAGAGTTGTCTATATAGCAAAATTAGAGACTGGAATTTATGTGTTACATAGCTTCCATAAAAAGTCGAAAAGTGGGATATCAGTTCCCGCAAAAGATAAAGACATAATTGATAGAAATTTTAAAAAAGCGGTTTCTGAAGATAAAAGGAAAAAAGGAGATAAAAAATGACTAAAGTTATTAAATCATCAGGTAATATTTATCAAGATTTAAAAATCGACAGTCCTTTTGATTTTAAGGCTAAATCTGACTTGGCTTTGAAAATTCTTGATATTATTCAAGGTCGGAATTTAACTCAGGCTGAGGCGTCTATTGTTATTGGCGCAAAACAGCCTGATATTTCAAAATTAAAAAAGGGTAAACTTGACGGTTTTACAATCGATAGACTTGTACAATTTCTTTTAAAACTTGATCGTAAGGTTGAGATTCGTGTCACTAAACCACGTGAGAGTTCTCAAAAGGGTCATCTTTATACTAAAGCTGCGTAAGATATCTCTCTTTACTTTCATATAAGATTCCTCTGTAATTCTCTTATTAAAATCTTTAATGGAGATAAGCTATGACACAAAACACACCAATCACGGTTGCACGCGGGGACGGTATTGGCCCTGAAATTATGGATGCCACGCTTAGGATTTTAGAATCCGCAGGGGCGCGTCTTGATATTCATGAAATCGAAATTGGTGAGAAGCTCTATTCCCAAGGTATTATGTACGGCTTTTCGGAGGTGAGCTGGGAGAAGGTTCGCGAGACAAAGGTGTTCCTCAAGGCACCAATATTCACCCCGATGGGCGGCGGATTTAAATCATTAAACGTGACGGTGCGTAAAACATTGGGTTTATATGCGAATGTGCGCCCATGTGTTGCGTTTCATCCATTCATTGAAACGAATTTTCCAGGGATGGATTTGGTTGTCGTGCGTGAAAACGAAGAAGATTTATACGCAGGGATTGAATATTCCCAAGTTGACGGTGCGGTGCAATCCATCAAAATGATCACCCGCGCAGGGTCGGAACGCATTTGCCGTTATGCGTTTGAATATGCCCGCGCCAATGGTCGTAAAAAAGTGACATGTATGGTGAAAGACAACATCATGAAAATGGCTGATGGCTTATTCTATGAGGTTTTCCAAGAAATTGGCGCAGATTATCCAGATATCAAACAAGAACGCTATATCGTTGATATTGGTATGGCGCGTGTTGCGTCCAATCCATTGGAATTCGATGTGATTGTGACTGAAAATTTATATGGGGATATTGTGTCCGATATTGCCGCCGAGGTGACGGGATCTGTCGGCCTTGGAATTTCCGCAAATATTGGCGAAACCTGCGCGATGTTCGAGGCGATGCACGGTACCGCACCTGATATCGCGGGCAAGGGCATTGCAAATCCCTCAGGGTTATTGCTTGGCTCCATCATGATGCTAACCCATATCGGGCAGGGCGATGTCGCGGAAAAGGTGCATAACGCATGGTTAAAAACCATCGAAGACGGCATCCACACAGGCGATATATATAAGGAAGGCGTGAGCAAACAACGCGTTGGAACAGAAGATTTCTGCAAGGCCGTGATTGAGCGTATGGGTCAAAAGCCAAAAACCATGGCAGCGGTCAGCTATCCATCCGAAGGGGGTGGCCTGAAATTGCCGCCACTCAAAAAACGCGATGTTGTTGGCAAAAAATTAATTGGCGTTGATGTGTATGTCGAATGGCGTGGCGCAGATCGCGCGGATGGGTCGGATGAATTGGCATCCATGGCACGTCAGGCGTTGGTTGAAGGGTTGGATTTATCCATCATATCCAACCGTGGAACAAAGGTTTGGCCTGATGGGCAGGGTGAAACATTCTGCTCACCCCTATGGACGCTCCGTTTTAAATCAAACGGCACGGGCGATGTGATGAATGCACAGGTTACCAAATTGTTGGATAATCTTTATGCATCCGAACTTCCATTTGTGAAGGTCGAAAAATTATATGAATTTGAAAATGGTAAACCTGGATTTACGAAGGCACAAGGTGAGTGATTAAGCGTAAGGAAAGCCTATGTCCCGTCAGATTGGTGTTGAAATTGAATTCTATGGGATTGATGTTTTAGGGACAGCCGATTTATTGGTTGGCCTTTTTCACGGTGATATTCAAAAAATAAATCATAGTGAGGCTGTGGTTGAAAACAGCGAGCTTGGCGATATCAAGGTTGAATTGGACGCACGATTGGCGCATCAAATTGCGGAATACACGAATAAAAACAAAGACAATAAATTGTTACAATCACTGGAACAGTCTAGTAGTGAATTATTGAGGCTTGCCTCTGTCCCTGTTGAAATTGTCTTTCCACCCATCAATATTGAAAAATTAAACAAACTTGATTCCGTTATTCCAACTTTATATCAGGCAGGGGCAAAAGGAACACAGGATAATCCAATTTTTGCGTTTGGCGTGCATTTGAATGTTTCAACACAAGAAACCGATGTGTCATATTTTCAAAATATGTTGCTTTCGTTTTTCTTACTACAAGTGTGGTTGGCTGAAAAAACAAGACAAGATTTTTCAAGAATTATAAGTGGGTATAACAAACTATATCCCCATAAATTTGGTATTGGTTTGATAGAACAAAAATTCGACGCATTGGTAAATCTGATTGAGTTTTATAAAAAATATATCCCTGATAGAAATTATGCGTTGGATATATATCCGTTATGGGCGTATTTGCATGAGGAATGTTTGAGCAAGGAAAAACAAGATTTGGTTAAAGCGCGACCAACATTTCACTATCGATTGCCCGATTGTAAATTGGGTCAAAACGGGTGGAGTTTCTCACAGGAGTATGATTGGTGGCTTGAGGTTGAAATATTATCAAAAGACACTAAAAAATTAGAAAACATGGCCGATATGTATCACCAAAATATTAAATCATTCTCTGACCCTTTTGGGTCAGATTGGTTGAATATATTAGAAAACCAATGGGGTTACGGTGAAAAGTAAACCAATTATTATAGTAACGCGCCCTTACAGAAAGATGGATGTGACGCGTCTGTTTTTTCGCCTGTCCTTATGGATGGTAGGCGCAAATATTGTTATTTTGACACCGCAAGATGGCCAATATGATGGGGATTTTGATGCGCTGATCCTAAGCGGTGGGTCTGATATTGAGCCATCCCGTTATGGCGAACCATTGGATCATCTTGTCGAGTATGATGTTTCGCGGGATAATTTTGAATTTGCAATGCTGGATATGGCCTTGAGCAAGAAAAAACCAGTTTTAGGAATTTGCCGTGGCATGCAGTTGATGAATATTCATTGTGGCGGAACATTATTCACGGATTTAAAAAAAGTTTTTGACCAGCTTTATCTACCACAATCCTTTTGGGCAAAGGCGTTTTATCGAAAAACAATACACGCCAAAGGACAATCATTTTTAAACACACAAAAAGAAGATGAAATTTTGCGTGTAAATAGCATCCATCACCAATCCATAAAAGACTTGGGAGAAGGGTTGAGTGTGGTCGCCAGAGATGACCATGATATTGTCCAAGCCATTGAAAACAAAAAAGATAAAATTTATGGTGTTCAATGGCACCCTGAATATTTATTATTCAGCCGAGCACAGAGAGAAGTTTTCAGATTTTTTATTCAAAATCTAAAATAGAACTCTAATCGCTTTGGCGAATATTCTGACACGCCCTTACCGTATTCCCTAACAAACACGCAACCGTCATTGGCCCTACACCGCCGGGGACAGGGGTTATTGCGTTGGCGATTTTGGATACTGCGTCAAAATCAACATCACCTGATAATGTGCCGTCATCCATGCGATTAATTCCAACGTCAATAACAATCGCGCCATCTTTAACCCAATCGGCCTTAACCATATTGGGTTGGCCAACCGCGGCGATGAGGATGTCGGCTTGGCGGGTGATGGATGGTAAATCAACCGTTTTGGAATGACATTGAGTGACCGTGCAATCGGCGTTTAATAATAATTGCCCCATTGGTTTTCCGAATAAGAGGGATCGTCCAATAATTACGGCGCGCCTACCTGATAATTCAATTTTTTCATGACGAAACATATCCATGACACCTTGGGGAGTGCAAGGCACAAGTCCACTATCATCACTAGATAATAATTTTCCCATATTGGTAATAGTTAGGCCATCGACATCCTTACGCGGATCAATGGCGTTGATAATATCATTGTGATTAAGGTGAGCAAAAGTCGGAAGCTGTATAAAAATACCATGAATTTCTGGATCATTATTCAACTCCTCAATCTTTGTAATAATATTTTGAGTTGTCCAATGTTTAGGGCATTCAATCAAAATAGGGTCAATCCCTACATATTGACCAATGTCAATTTTACGCGCGATGTAGATACGCGAAGCGTCGTTATTATTCGCCAAAATAATCGCCAATCGTGGTTTTATATCCTGATCAGCCAGAATGTAGCGTGTTTCTTCATTCATTTGAGAGGCTATCGCCTTGCCGTCAATTACCCGTGCGGTCATTTATAAATATATCCCCGTAAAGAAAATACGAGCGACGATATTTTGTAATATCATTAGCCCAAAAATCACAATAATGGGCGATATATCAATCCCACCAATGGAGGGAACATATTTTTGTACGGGGCGCATGACGGGGTCTGTCGCCCGACCAAGCAAACGCAATAGGTTGCGCGTTGTGGGGTGATCGGCGGATATGACGTTAAACGCAATAAGCCACGACACAATCACGCTGGCGATAATAATAAATGTATAAATTTCGATAAGGAAAATGAGAAGTTGCCCTAATATAACCATGTTAAAGTCCTTTTAATTAATCTTATGCTATCCTTAATAAACAAGAATTGGTAAATTGCAAAGTATGTTTCGTTTCTCATTTTTCTTTTTTATTCTCGCGATGTTGATACACGCGCCGTCTTATGCGGCGGTGACGTGTGAACCCAAACCAATGGGGGCAATTAATATTGTATGGGACAGCGATAATATCCAATATGATTTCACCAAATCCCAATCACAAATGAACCGCATGGAAATTGATACCGAAAACCCATATGGGCGCAATGTTGAAACGCATGTCGGTGGATTGATGAAGGGGGGGATTGCCATTCAATCCCGCATTCAGGTTGCCAAGGTCACCTATCCGCGGTCTCGTGAAACATGCCAATGGATTGATAATATGCAGGTATCGTTGCGCATTTCCCCTAAAATCTATATCGCGCGGGATCATAGGCAGGGGTCGTGTAAGCATAAAGCCATTTTGGAACATGAAATGAAACATGTGTTTGTTGATCGTGAAATTGTTAAAAAATACATCCCGATTTTTAAACGTGATTTGGAAAATGCCGTGCGTAAAGTTGGCATTGTTGGACCAAAACCAGAGAGGGATGCGCGCAAATATCAACAAAAAATCAATGATTACATGGAAAAACAGCTAAAGGCCGTAAGCGATAAACTCTATGCCGAACGATCCGCCAATCAACAAGGTGTTGATACATTAGAGGAATATGAACGCGTCGCGGCGTTGTGTCGTTAGTGAATAACCATACCAACAGGTTTTTTAGGTGAATATCTTTGAACTTTTGGATCTTGATTAAATTTTTCAAACGCTAAATCTATATCCTCTAATAGGTCGTTGTGGTAATCGGAATTTTCAAAAAGTTCACTTTTTAATTCGTCGGATAATCCAAAAATATCCGTGGCGGCGGTACAAAAGGCAATTTCATGTTTAATAAGTGTTATCGCGTCTTTAAAAAATTCTGGAATAAAAAAGAGGGGGGAGACCATTGGGTTACCAATCGATTCTGGTTTTTCAATAATATACTTAACATCCTTGATAACGGCCCATGTTGGAATCCCGTCTATAGTTCCACTAACGTGAGAGAATCTTTCTTTTGTTGTACAATTAGAGATGAGTTGTTCTCTTGTTCCTTTCAGGCAGCTATCAAGTTCTTTTTTCAGAAGTTGAGAAGGTTTAACTCCATTTTCGTCGGCTAACTCATAATGATCTTCGATTTGAACAAGGCAAGCATATAATTTTGCAAGAGATATCATTCTTGCATGTGAAAAATCACGTAACATTTCACTAAAAAAATCTGTTGATATGTCTGAGGTGTCTACTTCTTCCGGATTATCGTATGCAAGCAGTGCTTGTTCTAGATAAGCGCCGTAATTGCCTCGAACTTGATTAATAAAAGCACCATGTAGCTCTTGAACTAATTCTGCATGTTCGTCGTTTTCATCATATCCTTCGTATATCGCACGAACAACCCAAATAAAGTCTTTTGTGTTAATATCTTCAATAGGATTGCTTATGGTTTCTTGCACTTTATCTCTCCCTCAATAATCACGATTTTTGTTAACCGTTTATTATTCATTTCATGTCAGATTATTTCTGATACAATCTATTCATAGCAACTTTTTAACTGCAAAATCAAGGGGTTTTTCATATGTCACGCACAGGTCACGATACACTACAAACACGCAAATCGCTCTCGGTTGGGGGAAAGTCGTATGATTATTTCTCGATAAAAGCTGTGGAAGAAAAATTAGGCGATCTTTCACGCCTTCCTTTCTCACTCAAAGTTTTATTAGAGAACTTGCTCCGTAACGAAGATGGACGATCTGTGTCTGTGCCTGATATCGAGGCATTCAAGGGGTGGTTGGACACACAAAAATCAACACAGGAAATTGCCTATCGCCCTGCACGTGTGCTGTTACAGGACTTTACGGGTGTTCCCGCCGTTGTGGATTTGGCGGCAATGCGCGAGGCGATTGTGAAATTGGGCGGTGGTGCCAAAAAAATTAATCCGCTATCGGCTGTTGATTTGGTCATTGACCATTCGGTGATGGTAGACGAATTTGGAACGGTTCAGGCATTCCAAGAAAATGTTGAGCGCGAGTTTGAGCGTAATGCCGAACGTTATGAATTCCTAAAATGGGGACAACAAGCATTCGATAATTTTCGTGTGGTTCCACCTGGAACAGGGATTTGCCACCAAGTGAACTTGGAGTATTTGGGTCAAACCGTTTGGACAACAAAAGATAAAGACGGCAAGGATATTGCCTATCCTGACACATTAGTAGGGACAGATTCGCACACGACAATGATTAACGGGCTTGGTGTCCTTGGTTGGGGTGTTGGTGGTATTGAGGCGGAGGCCGCGATGTTGGGACAACCCGTATCAATGTTAATCCCCGAGGTTATCGGATTTAAATTAAAAGGAAAATTAAAGGAAGGTGCAACGGCGACAGACCTCGTTTTAACCGTGACGCAAATGCTCCGTGCAAAGGGCGTGGTTGGAAAATTCGTTGAATTTTACGGTGATGGATTGCAAAACATGTCCCTTGCCGACCGTGCGACAATTTCCAATATGGCGCCTGAATATGGTGCAACATGTGGGTTCTTCCCTGTTGACGAAGAAACATGCCGTTATTTGGAATTTACAGGCCGCGATGCCGACCGTGTTGAGCTAGTCCGTGAATATTGCAAGGCACAGGGCATGTGGCACGATGCCAATTCCCCTGACCCAGTCTTTACCGATACAATGGAATTGGATATGGGTAGCGTCGAGCCATCCATCGCAGGGCCAAAACGCCCACAGGATAAAATTTTATTATCAAAGGCGGCTAAGCAATTTAGTGAAGACCTAAAAACATTGGGTGCTGGTGGCAAGGATATCGCCGTTGAGGGCAAGGACCATACAATTACTGATGGTGATGTTGTGATTGCGGCGATTACATCATGTACAAACACATCCAACCCATCCGTGATGATTGCATCAGGGTTGGTGGCGCGTAATGCCCATAAATTGGGCATGAAGGTGAAACCATGGGTGAAAACATCTCTGGCACCAGGGTCACAGGTTGTAACAGATTATTTGAACCGTGCAGGATTGCAGGACGATTTGGACGCGCTGGGCTTTAACCTTGTCGGGTATGGTTGTACAACATGTATCGGGAATTCAGGGCCATTGCCTGCGGCAATATCAAAGGCCGTGAAGGATGGTGATTTGACCGTGACATCCGTATTGTCAGGAAATCGTAATTTCGAAGGACGTATCAACCCTGATATCAAGGCGAATTATTTGGCTTCTCCACCATTGGTTGTGGCTTATGCGCTGGCGGGATCAATGAAAATTGATGTTTACAAAGACAGCTTGGGCAAGGATAAAGACGGCAACGATGTCTATCTAAAAGATATCTGGCCAAGCAACGAAGAAATTCGCAAGGAAGTTGAAAACGCACTGACACCCGATATGTTTAAAACACGTTATGCCGATGTGTTCAAAGGGCCAAAAGAATGGCAAGACGTCAAAACCGTGACGGGGCAAACATATGCTTGGTCTGATGCATCAACATACATTCAAAACCCGCCATTTTTTGATGGCATGACATTGGATGGAACGCATGGTGGTGACGTGAAAGGCGCAAAGGCGTTGGTGATTTTAGGGGACTCCACAACGACAGACCATATTTCACCTGCGGGATCGATTAAACAAGATTCACCTGCGGGTGCGTATTTGATGTCACATCAGGTTCCTGCGCGTGAATTTAATTCTTACGGATCACGCCGTGGGAATGACAAGGTCATGACACGCGGGACATTCGCCAATATCCGTATTAAAAATATGATGTTGGATAATGTAGAGGGTGGTTATACCAAATACTTGCCAACGGGTGAACAAATGCCGATTTACGATGCGGCGATGAAATATCAAAACGACAATACGCCATTGGTTGTGATTGCGGCCAAAGAATATGGAACAGGGTCAAGCCGTGATTGGGCGGCAAAGGGAACACGCCTGTTGGGTGTAAAGGCCGTTGTTGCCGAAAGCTTTGAACGTATTCACCGATCTAACCTGATTGGTATGGGTGTTTTGCCATTGCAGTTCAAAGGCGGAGATAGTCGTGACAGCCTAAATATCACAGGAAATGAAACATTTGATATCACGGGTGTGTCAGGCGGTTTAACCGCGGGACAAGATGTCGCCATGACAATCACTTACGCGGACGGCACAACCAAGGATGTCACATTATTGGCGCGTCTGGATACCGCCGACGAGGTGGATTATTACCACGCCGGTGGAATTTTGCATTACGTGTTGCGTGATATGGCGAAGGGTTAGTAAGAAACGTTATTAGTTAAGTTATTTTTTCAAAGCCCAAACACTAACTTTTGATTCATCGCCTTGATATTTAATGCCAGTATCATGAACAGGACTTGCGTCTTTTTCAAGGCCTTTCACTACATCTTCAGAAACGCACAGTGTAGCTGGCGCAACAAGGTGTGATGTTAAACCAGGACCCGCTTCACTACCAAACTGATCTCTCAATCTATCATTTACTACAACGGCTACCATAGCGTTAATAGATAAATTTCTTCCTGTTTTGGCTATTGCGTTATTTTTGGCATCTTCTGGATGAATATATATCCCAGTTGATCTTTCTCTTTCAAAATTGATTGGCTCATCTACAATTGCATAAACAGTGGTGTTAACACCCTCATCATTTGTAAATTGAATATCAGCTGTTGGGTAGCAAGTTTCCGCAAATGCGCTTGACGTCATGCCTGCAGTTACTAAGGCAGTAGCTGTTAATAATTTTTTCATTTCATTTTCTCCTCAAAATAAATTCGTTAAACTTATTAAAACATAAAATTAAATCTATGTCAATAAAAATCTATAATGCATTACAAGTCGGTGCTGCTTGTCTTGCGGGAAGTCCGATATCCGCATCAAGTGGACGGCTGAAATTTAAAATTCTTTGTCCTGTTTCATCACAAAATGCGTTGGCCAATCGGCCACCATTTAACAATCCCCATGCCTCATATTGGCTTGCACAAACCACCGCTCCTTCATAAGATGGCATGGGTATAGTTTCGAATTCATCAGGAGAGTTAACAAAATCATTAAGTTGATTTAAGCTATATTCTACCATAATGTTCATCATATTCATTGCGGTTGAACCGGCGTCAACCGCACCACCTTTTTCGATACATTGCGTGTATTCGGTTAGGTGGTTATAGGTTTCCATCGCGATTTCTGGGGGAAGTTGATTTAGCAATTCTGCTAATTCCTCTGGAATATAAGCATACGGATTGTCTGGATTTACAGTGTCTGCAAATGCATTTGATGCCGTTCCAATCATCAAAGCCCCGACAATGGCTGATTTTAATTTATCCATGTCTTTTTCCTTTTTTAAAGAAAATAATATTGTAATTAAATCGCAGAATTTAAACTATGTCAATTATAAAACAACTAAGCTTAGTTTTAATTATTTTTTAATTTACTATCAAACCTTTAATAGAATTTAGGCTTATCGCCTGAAATTCGTTGTCTTAAGAGATCACAAGTGGGTGTGCTATTTACGGCGCTATATGGACATATTTCATCTGTGATCTTTTTTCTATACTCGTCAAAGCACCAACCGCTAAGGTTAGTTTGACTTTTTGAAGAGAGTATTGATTGTAGCAAATAAAAAATCTCTCTGTTGTCTATATGACATGCCTCAATAAAATCTCTTTTAGGCGGTCTGTATTGATGTAAGCTATTAGTGTTTGGTGCCGATATTGTTGGAGTCAAACGCTCGCCAAATAATACCGTTGCAGACGATACATGTGTTGGAGAAGTTATACAGAATAAAGATGCAAGTAAAAATGCTTTTTTCATTATTTCACAATAAACATATATTGGTGGTTTAAATCAAGCTTATTTTCAATTGTCCGAGCATTCTTTTTGAATAACCGTGAAATCAGGTTTTTCGGGACGGTATCTGATGGTATATTTTCGTTCTGCCTGACCTACACCAATTTCCATTGATTTCAATCGTTTTTGGATTTTGCGATATAATTTCATCCCTTCGGAATATTGTGAAATAACATTTGAGGCGATGTCCCGATCCATGAATCCTGATCTCACCGCCATATTAATGCCCTCGATATAGTCAGCCGCCAATTGCATGCATACGTAATCATAAGGTTTGATTTTAAATTCTTTGTTATCAGACATCCTGACAATAAATGTTGCCTTTTGTTCGGGGGTTCGCAAAATAATGGCAAATCGCATTTCCTTTGGGTCGACGTCCAACACAAATCCAACATGTGATTCTTGTTCAATCATCACGCTGCGTCCCATTTGGCGAAAGGCATTTTGTGCCATAACAATTGATTTATCGTATTGTTGTGACGTCCCAATATTTTTAAATTCTGTCTGCTCAATGATATCAAAAAACATATGATGACGCCCAGATTGAAAAATAATTTTACCTTGATAATAAAGTGTAATCCAAGTGTCAGGCACGTTGTCTTTTTCAAAGGGTGTAATTAATTTATCCCATAACGCCTCCCAATCAATTAGGGTCTTAATATCTTCGACATGGCTGATATAGGATAAATGTTTCAAAATTTCGGCACCATATCGCAATGTCATATGCATGGAATGACCACGAATGATGAGGGGTGTTTTTTGTTTTGGCAGATCAATATGCAGACGATTACCAAGTGCAATGACGGCACCTGAATCTATCCCTAAATCCCGAATAGTGAATTTTTCACGAAGGAGGGATATATTATCCATGCTTAATTATCGTCCTTCATTAAGGCGACAAAATCGGGTTTTTCGGGGCGATATCGAATGTCATACATTGTTTCAAACCCTTCTATTTCTTTATTCAATCGACCGATACGATGATAGGACGCTTTGGCTTTTTTGGCCGCGTTTGATGTTTCGCGTAAATGACCTTCCTCTAACTTTCTCTCTACAAATCCAGTGGAAACGGCCAGTTGAATTGCCTCAAGGTATAATGCCGCTAACTCTAAACCATGATGAGGCGCGGGTTGAAATTCTTTATCAGGGTTTACTTGCATTGTGAAATTAAAGGTTGTTGTGCGTGTAGGGGAGCGTAAAATAAGGCCACAACGTGTTTTGCCTTCTGTCACACCTATCACACTGGCGATATTGACATCATGTTGAATTTCAACGTCTTTGCCCGCTTGTTTGAAAATATCCACGGCCAATGGAATAGCACGGTCATATTCTTCACGGTTTTTAATGTCGCATTGCTCAACAATATCCAAAAATGGATGATGCGCGCCATCTTGATAGATTGGTCGTCCATTATGATAGATTGATATCCATGTATCGGGATTATGAGGTCGTTCGAAATCTGACGAAATATCATACCATATATCCCGCCATGGAAATTTAACCATACGGTTAATGATGGGGCCATATTCAAAAAAATTATTTGTAATTGCCGCGGCCATGGAGAGGGCCATATGCATGGAATGGGCACGAATAACAAATCGTTCCGATATTTCACCATTTGTTGATTTTAGAGGCAATAAAATGCGATTTCCCAACGCCTGTATCGGTTGTTGGGTTGAGTTTTTTTCTGTGATTGTAAATCTCTCGCGAAGGAGGGATGTATTAAGAAGCATCATGATTTTATGTCCTGCTTACCATTTTGCAGGATTAGTGCAAAAAAATCTATGGTTATTATGCACGCATTGACATGGATGTTGGTGCACGGTTTAAATTCATCGCAGGCGCATGATTTAAATTATCCGCCCTTAAACCCAATTCTTCCTCGGGTGTTATTTTCATGGTTTGTTTTGGCGTATCAATTTCTTCCCATGGAATTAATTCACCATTCCAATCCAAACCCAATTTGTAACCCTGTGCGATGTACGTGTTCAGGGTATTTAATTTATCATCTAAATTTTGAAATACCTCTAAATCCATTCGGTTTTCTTCGCGGATTTTTAATTTTTGTTTTGGGGATAGCTCTTCATCATCCTGTGGTCGTGCAAACGTGGCCTTGCGATCACCATAGAGCTCGATAGCTACGTCAGCGACGGATTCCGCCACGCCTTCTAACCCTGGAATGCCGATGGCGGCGCCAAGGATTGTTGCACCGTCATCGTTCTTTTGCATCACTTGGTGGCTTTGAATTTGTTTGAAACTGTCATCAACGGCAGGGCGGTTTTTAATACGCTCGCCTCTTTCGGTCATGCGGGCCAACGTTTTATGGCGCAGGTCATTTAAAACAAGCGTCATTTTCCCCTGCATTTGTTGTGATAGTGCTGTCATACTCAATTAATCCTCTTTACTTTATTCAATAATCTTATGGGAAAAAGGTGAATATTTTATTAACAGCAGGAAATTAGTCAAATAACGCGTCAATATCGCCTTGTGACGCTGTTTCTTCGGATGATGTAGCGGCAGAGGTTTCGTTTTTAATAGGGTCCTTGGCGGATTTGGTATCAATTCCAAATTTGGATAAGGTGGCATCTAATTTTTCCTGAATATCACGAATATTACGAACAGATGTCGTGACGCGTTGTGATACCAAATCCTGAAATTCGCATGCCATGATTATGGTTTGAATATCGTTAAAGATTGATTCGGATACTGATGCCGAATGCATATCATGGGCGAACATGTCCTCGTTGGCCTCAAGCGTTTTTTTAATATTATCAGCGGCATCCATGATGGTTGTCGCGGCCTTTTCTGTTTCTTTGACAACGGATTCTAATTCTTTCCCTGAATTGGCGGGGGATGTGCCATCACCAGCAAATGAAATGGCGTTTAACATGCCCAACATATCAACGAAACGTTTGCCTGCGTCCTCTTCTGCCATTTCCATTAATTGGGATGTCGCCTCAATTTCCATCGAAATTTCATCGAAACGACGCGCAATAAATTTTTCCAATGCTGTCAATTTTTCATCAACATCAATTTTATTATCATTATTATTGTTTACGGGGGCTTGTGTCATTGTATAAAAATCTTTTTAATAGTTTAATCTAATTTAATAAATAGAAGTTAACATTTTCTAACCAACAGCATACAAGGATAATTATGCCCCGTGAAGACCGCCGCATCATTTTTGATATGACCGAAACCTATCAGGCCTTGTATAAGTTGTCTCTCAAACAAGAAAATGCCCCCAAAATGATTGCTGGCATGATTAAAAAAATTGAGGAAGACGGTCTTGATGCGAATAAAATCAATATTTTTTTGGAAAACCCCCAAGATGGTGAAAAGAAAATGGTGACGTTCTCGCGTGACTTTATCGCTGCCGCCCTTATGATGTTTTGCCGAGGTGCCGGAATTCCCATGATGCGCCGCGCCCACAAAACCGTCATTATCCGTGAAGGTGAAATGATTTTAAGGATTGTGGTTTAGGGGGTAAATTCCCACAAACACCCGAACAACAGATATATGCCTATGATGTGTATCGCTCCAAACCAAGCGAAAGATTAGCCTGTTTGGGACAAGAGGCGTTTAAAGACAGGATGAAAGCGGGTTTAGAAGAATTGGCGTTGGTGGGTTAAGGCTTTAGTTTTTTTATCTTATCTTGATTATTTTTTATGTTATCTTTTAACATTTTAATTTTCTGCTCTGGTGTTAAAATAAATTCCAAAATGAATCCTAGTATTATCAAAAGAATAAAACCAACTAAAGCAATCCAAAATATTGCTGTTTTTATATCTTCAAAATAGCTGTTTTTTGTTACCTGCTGAGCAACATTTTCATCTGATATAATTTTAACATCGCGCAATCCACCATAATATTCATTATAAAATAAATATGGTTCATTTAATACTAAAGATAAGTTTAATCTTTCATCAATTTTGAGGTTTTCTATTGAGAAAATGTATTTTGATTTGCCTTCTTTAGCAATAATATCTTTATTGCTTTCATAAGCTATTAAGCCCTTGCTGTTTGGAGCTTTTGTACTCTTACTAATTTCTATAGAAACATCTTTTTGAACTTTCTGTCCACCATTTACAATACTTAAGTTTAATATTGTTAGGTCATCTATTTCGCTGTGCGCAATAACTTCATAGGTTAATTCATTAGGAGGGAAGAAATAGTTACTTATATTTTCTGAAAAAATGGTTCCGATAAGAATAAAAATTCCACCTAAGAATGTAATTAGTAAGTTTAGTCTAGCAGTATCAATCATTAATATATTCTAGACAAATTCTTAAAATTTAACCATCCCCCATTTTAAGGGCATTGATAAACGCGCTTTGCGGTATCTCTACGTTTCCGTATTGGCGCAATTTGGCTTTACCTTTTTTCTGTTTTTCTAACAGTTTTTTCTTGCGCGAAATATCGCCACCGTAACATTTGGCGGTGACGTCCTTGCGAAGGGCGGATAGCGTTTCACGGCCAATGATTTTGGCGCCGATCGCGGCCTGAATGGCGATTTTAAACATTTGACGGGGGATGAGTTCTTTTAACCGTTCGCATAATTGACGGCCTCGGCGTTCCGCCTGCGTGCGGTGGACAATCATGGCCAATGCATCCACGGCCTCGTCATTGACGCGGATATCCATCTTCACCAAGTCCTCTTCTTGGTATCCATCCAATTCATAATCGAATGATGCGTATCCACGGGATATTGATTTGAGGCGGTCATAAAAATCAAAAACAACCTCATTTAATGGAATGCGATACACCAACATGGCGCGTGACCCGACATAGGTTAATGTGACCTGACGGCCGCGGCGTTCCTCGCATAATTGTAGTAATCCACCTAAATATTCATCAGGGACAAGGATAGTAGCCTTGATCAATGGTTCTTCGATTTTATCGATTTTCACGACATCGGGCATATCGGCTGGATTATAAAGTTCCTTAACCGTGCCATCAGTCATATGCAATTTATAAACCACGGATGGCGCAGTTGGTATAAGGTCTAAATCAAATTCACGGGATAAACGTTCCTGAATAATTTCCATGTGTAAAAGGCCAAGGAAACCACATCGAAACCCTAGGCCAAGAGCCTGAGAATTTTCGGGTTCATAATGGAGGGAGGCATCGTTGAGGGCAAGCTTTCCAAGACTGTCGCGTAGATGTTCAAAATCAGACGCATCAACGGGAAAGAGAGAGCAAAACACCATCGGGATGGATGGTTTAAACCCTGCCAAGGCCTGAGCCGTGGGTGTTTTTTCATCCGTGATGGTGTCACCAACCTTGGTATCGCTGATTTCCTTAATCGATGCAGTGATGAAACCCATTTCCCCGGGGCCTAATTCATCCAACATCGTTGCCTTTGGTGAAAATATTCCTACACGATCAATTTGTTGAACTGTTTTGGCCTTCATGAATTTAATTTTTTGGCCTTTTTTTAATGTGCCTTCCATGACACGTACCAAAATCATAACGCCTAAATAGGAATCGTACCAACTATCCACCAACAATGCCTTGGTTGGGGCATTGGCAGGTGCCGTTGGGGCGGGTAGGCGCGTGACGATGGCCTCTAACAAATCATCGATACCAATTCCTGATTTTCCTGAGACCTCTAACGCGTCCGATGCGTCGATACCAATCACGTCCTCAATTTGTTCCTTGACCTTATCAACATCGGCGGCGGGGAGGTCGATTTTGTTAATCACGGGAATGATTTCATGGTCATTATCCATCGCCTGATAAACATTTGCCAATGTTTGCGCCTCAACCCCTTGGGTGGCATCAACGATTAAGAGTGACCCTTCACATGCGGCGAGTGATCGCGAGACCTCATACGCGAAATCAACGTGACCAGGTGTATCCATGATATTCAATTGATAGGTAATGCCGTCCTTGGCGGTATAAGACAGGCGAACTGTTTGCGCCTTGATCGTAATGCCGCGTTCCTTTTCAATGTCCATATTATCCAAAACCTGTTCGGACATTTCACGTTCGGTTAATCCGCCGCATGTTTGAATCAGGCGATCCGCCAATGTCGATTTCCCATGATCAATATGGGCGATAATGGCAAAGTTACGAATATGCTCTAACGGATGTGTTGTCATGCGGGGTTTTTAACACGAGATTGTGGTTTTGTCATTAAAAAAGCCCCTGTGTTAGGGGCTTTTGAAATTTCTTATTTCTCAACATCTTTCCAGACTTTTTTCTTCACCAGATACATGATGACGGACAGGAATGTTAGGAAGATAAGAACCTTCCATCCAATCCTTTTGCGCTCATCCTGCGATGGTTCTGCGGCCCATGCCAAAAATACGGAAACATCATGTGCCATTTGTTCCACCGTTGCGGGCGTGCCATCAGCATATGGAATTTGATCATTGATTAATGGAGCAGACATGGCAATTTGATTACCAGCAAAATATTCATTATAATGCATACCTGCATTCATCTCGACGCCCTCTGGGGCTTCTTTATATCCCGTTAGTAAGGCATGGATATAATCCGCGCCATAATGACGTGCCTTCACAATTAAGGATAAATCAACAGGCAGTGCGCCATTATTGGCGTATCGTGCGGCCTGATAATTTTCAAAAGGTGATTTGAAACGGTCGGATGCACGGGCGGGGCGTGTAAACATGTCCCCCTCGTCATTTGGTCCATCGGTTACTTCATATTCCATTGCGATGGCCTTAACTTGATCTTCGGAATATCCAAGGCTGGTCAGGTTACGGTATGATAATTTCTTCATCCCGTGACATGCGGCGCAGACCTCTTTATAAACCTGAAATCCGCGCTGTTTTTCGGCCTTATCGAATGTTCCAAACATACCATCAAACGACCATTCGCGTGATGGCGGTGTTGGGGCATCGCCCGCGGCATTGGCGGTTGATGTTAATCCACCAAAGGATACGGCGATAACAAGTGCAACAACGGCAACCTTCTTAACCACTTCTTCATAAATGGAACGTGGTAATGGTTTTGCAACCTCAATGCGTGAGAGCAAGGGTACAATCACAAAGAAGAATGCAAAGTAATATCCAGTCGCCAATTGTGAAATAATCACCCATGGTTGCTCGGCAACTTTGGCACCCATAATGCCTAATATCACTGCGTTAATCACAAATAATATAAGGAAAAATTTATACATTGGGCGGAAACGCGCAGAGCGAACCTTGTGCCAATCCAACCATGGCATTAAGGCCAACGCAACAATCGCACCAAACATGGCCAACACACCACCCAATTTCGCAGAAATCAATTTGAATTCAGTGAATGGCAGTTTAACCAAATTACCACCTGCGTCTTGCGCGACAAAACCAAGTAAGAATAAAATACCACCCAATGCACCAATTCCTAAAATTGGAGGAACATTTAATTGCTTATCACGGTTCATATATAACGGTACAACGGCAACAGCCATTAACCCCATACCCGCAAAGACATAGATGTTAAAATCAAATGTAATGGCACGCAAAATGGCATAGAACATCAGAAAGTACCATTCAGGCACAATATGTGGTGGGGTAACCAATGGATCAAATGGGATATAATGATCGGCATGTCCCAATGAATTTGGCGCAAAGAAAACAACAAACGCAAACAATACCAACACAACGGTAATACCAAACATATCCTTCATTGTGTAATAAGGGTGGAACGGCAATGTATCACGCTTTGTTTTTGGTTCAACACCCAATGGGTTATTTGACCCCGTGACGTGCAATGCCCAAACATGGAGCACAACCACACCCACAATCAAAAACGGAAATAAATAATGCAGGGCATAGAAACGGTTTAATGTTGGATTATCAACACTGAACCCTCCCCATAATAATTGTACCAACGCCTCACCAACAAACGGAACGGCGGAGAACAGGGATGTAATAACCGTTGCCCCCCATCCTGACATTTGTGACCAAGGCAAGGTGTAGCCCATAAAGGCCGTCGCCATCATCAGGACGAAAATCAAAACACCTAACAGATAAAGTAATTCACGTG
Source organism: uncultured Micavibrio sp. (assembly GCA_964350795.1). Taxonomy (GTDB): domain Bacteria; phylum Pseudomonadota; class Alphaproteobacteria; order Micavibrionales; family UBA1664; genus UBA1664. Next base: position 40,722 of record CAYGLI010000003.1, on the reverse strand, counting down.
GTTTTTTATAAGATCCGTAATACATGGCACGGAATATGTGGATGTAAACGACGGCAAAAAAGAAATGCGCGCCGTTCATATGCATGTAACGCAACATCCACCCCAAATTCACATCACGCATAATCCGCTCAACCGAATTAAACGCCATATCCGCATGCGCGGTGTAATTCATGGCCAAAAACACACCAGTCAAAATCATCAAAACCAAAAACACCATGGCCAAGGCACCGAAATTCCAAAAGTAATTGAAATTGCGCGGTGTTGGGAATACACCATATTCTTTTTGTATCATCGTAAAGATTGGTAGGCGGCTATCCACCCATTCCACGACCGAATTATCAAAAGGTTGTCTGTCTTTATTTGCCATTATGCTTATCCAATTTTTATCGTTGTATCGGTTGTAAATTCGTATTCAGGGACGGCCAAATTCGTTGGTGCAGGGCCCTTGCGGATACGACCAGATGTATCATAATGAGACCCATGACAAGGGCAGAACCAACCGCCATATTCACCGCGAATTTCGGCGGGTTTTTGACCTAGCGGAACGCATCCTAAATGTGTGCAAATGCCAACAACAATCAACCATTCCGCCTTGCCGTCTAATGTACGGTCTGTATCGCTTTGTGGGTCACGTAATTGTGCAACATCGGTTGCTTGGGCGGCTTCAATTTCCTCAGGTGTACGACGACGGACAAAAACAGGCTTCCCACGCCACATGACCGTGATGGCTTGTCCTGGCTCAATGGGGGCAATATTGACATCGGTTGATGCCAATGCCAACACGTCCGCAGCAGGGTTCATGGAATCGATAAACGCCCATCCCATCGCCGCGGCACCAACGACACCCGTTGCGGCGGCGGTTAAATACAGAAAATCTCTTTTTGATTGTTTTGGTTTTTTTGCCATTTGTTCTTATCGCTCTATAATTTTTTATCGTTGTTATTATTGTTCTTTTAGAAAGGTTTGTAAATGGTTTGAAGATGGAATATACAACAAAACATGATAAAAAACATTTCACTATCCCTCTATCAACCCGATATCCCGCAAAATGTTGGGTCGGCAATGCGTTTATGTGCGTGCCTTGGTATTCAATTAAATTTGATTGAACCATTTGGTTTCGCATGGAAAGAACGTGAATTCAAACGCACAGGCATGGATTATATTGATTTGGTTGATTTTGAACGACATATTTCGTGGAATAAATTCCGTGAGGATCATCAAGGGCGTATTATCCTCATGACAACCAAGGCATCTGTGCCCTATACCGAATTTGAATTTCAAGACGGCGATACATTATTGGCGGGGCGTGAAAGTGTTGGCGTGCCCGATAATGTGCATGAGGTTGTCGATGGGCGCGTCCTTATTCCAATGCATGGACAGGCACGCTCAATGAATGTTATTAATGCCTGCGCCATGATTACGGGTGAGGCGTTGAGGCAGGTGAAATAATGGAAGACCAAAAACAAAAAGCACAAAATTGGTTCAAAGAATTACGCGATAGTATTTGCGCGGAGTTTGAGGCGATAGAGCGTGACTATACCCAAGGGCAATTTTCGGAATTGCCCGCAGGGGAATTTACGCGCAAGCAATGGGATCGTGACACGGGCGATGGAACACATGGTGGTGGCGGTGAAATGTCAGTGATGAAAGGAAGAGTTTTTGAAAAGGTTGGGGTGAATATTTCAACCGTTCACGGAAAATTTTCCGATGAATTCGCCAAGAAAATACCGGGCAGCGGGGATAATGGCGGCGAATTTTGGGCGTCTGGATTATCGCTTGTCGCGCATCATCGCAACCCACATGTGCCACCCGCGCATATGAACACACGCATGATTATCACGTCAAAACAATGGTTTGGCGGTGGTGGTGATCTCAATCCCATTTTTGATATCGTGGAAGACACACAATTTTTCCATGACGGGTTTAAGGCCTGTTGCGACCGTCATCCATGCGCAGATTACGATAAATTCAAAGATTGGGCGGACGAGTATTTTTTTATCAAGCACCGTAACGAAGGGCGCGGCGTCGGCGGGATTTTTTACGATTATTTGGATAGCGGCGATTGGAATGCGGATTTTGCATTCACCCAAGATGTCGGTAAAACATTCCGCGATACATATTGCGCGCTGGTTCGTAAAAACATGAATATTCCGTGGAGCGACGAAGACCGCGAGGCGCAGTTGATTAAACGTGGACGGTATGTTGAATTTAATCTGGTTTACGACCGCGGCACAACATTTGGTTTGCAAACAGGCGGGAATACAGAGGCTATTTTGATGTCACTTCCCCCCGTTGCAAAGTGGGACTAGTTTTTCAAATTACTTTGAAAATCACAGACGTTCTATAATTTCATCACGAGATAATTTGAAATCACTTTCAATCCAAATTTGTTCGGCTTGTTTTAATTTTTCGCCGACTTCACGTCCTTCAGGGATTCTGAAATGGGTCATGATATCTGTTGCGATAATTGGAAATTCAGGGATTTTGTCATTCATCGCGCTGGCAATAACCATGTCGTCAATGGCATTATAGTTTTTTGATTTTAGAATGAGCAGGCCTTGAATAACGACGTCGCGATCATATAAATACAACGCGTATTTTATATTACTATTCCACCATAAAATAAATTCATTTAATTTTTTAATAAAGATATTTTGTTTATTGTTTTTAATGTATTTTTTATCAATTTTTAAAATACAATATCGTGATAATAAATTTTGTTTTTGAAGTTGGTTTTGTAAATTAATTAATATTTTTAATTCATCAATATTGGTCAGATCAATTGGAAAAATTTGCGCATTTGTCATTAACTCAATCGCACGATACGCGTTATTTAATTTTAAAATTTTAAAGATCTCATCGTAGATTCTTTCATCGGAGAGCGCATGAATTTTGTCTTTTAATTTCACGCAGGCATTAAATGATTCTGTGTCGGCCTCTCCATCATGATATTCGCCATAAAATCGAAAGTAACGTAAGATGCGCAAAGCGTCTTCGGTTATGCGCGTTTCAGCATTGCCGATAAATCGTACAACGTGGTTTTGCAGGTCTAAAAAACCTGATTCCAGTGGATCGTAAATGCTTCCATCCCTGTCGGCGTATAATGCATTGATTGTGAAGTCGCGACGTTTGGCATCTTCAACCCAGTCGTCCGTTGGTTCGATTTCGGCGTGGCGACCATCCGTTTCGACATCTTGGCGAAGAGTGGTGATTTCAAAATTTTTATCGTTTAAATGTGCGGTGATTGTGCCATGGTCAATGCCGGTTGGAATAACCTTAATGCCATTTTTTGTAAGTAATTCAATCGATATGATAACGTCTAATTTACATGCAATATCAATATCATAAATATCTTTGTTAAAAAAATGATTTCGAATGCATCCACCAACCATCCGCGCATTAACATCATCATTATTAAGCGTATCAAGCACGCGTATAAGGTCAGGGTCACGCATCCATTGTGGCGGTGAAATTTTATGAACGGGCAATAATATGGTCATGACCATTGGCCTTTAATATCAATATTTTTTCATCTTCATTATATCCGTTTTGCGAGAGTGCGATATCAATCAATTGATCGCGGACAAACCGATTTAATCGTGCTGGAACATTATTTTTAACAATACAGTAAGGCACATTATCACGGCAATAAAGTGGGTTTATAGCGTCGGGCTTGATGTCATGCCCTAAATTCGATTTTAAAATGAGGTCACCATTATTCCATTCAAAATCAATAATAATAAAGGGAACATCCGCAACCTCAATGCGTCCTTGTTCGTGCGGTGTAACTAACCAATATTCATTTTTTTCAATGTCGTAATGAAGGGCGGTTGAAAAAAGGGCGGATAATTTATCCCGTGTAATGGGTGATCCCTGATGGTGCCACTGTCCATGATAATCAATTGAAATATCAAATTGATCTTCTTCACGGTTGGGGTCAAAAAATTTTGCGTCCATACATTACAGTATAATCCGATTATCAATAAAATCTAACCTTTGATGTCGCCGTTATGTTGTTAGACCATATTGGTGTGCGAGGACGGCAGCTTGTGTCCTGTTATCAGCGTTTAATTTTTTGCATACGCCGCTGACATGCAATTTTACCGTGGCGATTTGGATGCCCATTTCGTCAGCAATTTCTTTGTTGGAAAGTCCGCGCGCAAGATAGGTTAGAACTTCCGCCTCTCGCTTTGTCAGACTATCCAATATTTTATGAGGGATAACTTTCGTCTGTGGCGTTTCGGTAATAACGTAATTGCCGTGGTCGTCAAAATAAGCAGGCATAATTTTTGTGCCATCATCCGCCATGGGAACAAATTTTTGGCCTGAGGCTTTTATATACTCAATGGCTTTAATCAAAGCCTTACCAGAAAGTGTTTTAGGGAAATAGGCTTGCGCGCCCATGGCCATGGCCTCCTTTACATGGTGTTCCTCGGCAACGCCAGAGAGGATAGCAATCATTTGTTCAGGATATTGTTTTCGAATAGTTTCCAGGCCATTTAAGCCATTCATGCCAGGCATCCGAAGATCGAGTAAGACAAGGTCAAATTTTTGACTTTTATCAAGGCATTCAAGGGCGAAATCAAAATCATCAGAAACCGTGATATTCCAATCAGGTTTTAAGGCCGCCATAAATTGAATTAACGCATCCCTGAACAACACATGGTCGTCCGCCAATAATATTTCCATTTTTGTCTCCCCTATGATTTATACTATACCAAAGTAGTATAAAGCACAGTCAAAAAATAGATTTTTTGTGTTTTATTACTATTGTATGAGGCGGGAATAGACGTTGATGGCCTCTGTCACGCGTTGAACGTAATTACGTGTTTCATAAATTGGAATGCCCTCAATCCAATCAACCTCGTCAATATTTGGGTCACGAGGGTCCCCAAATTCCTTGACCCATCCTGATACACGCCCTGGACCTGCATTATAGGCGGCAATGGCAAGTGTGCGATTGCCATCAAATCGATCTAACATTTGTTTAATATAGAGCGACCCGAGAGTCATATTGTAAGAGGGGTCAGATGTTAGCCGTGATTTTGAATAAGGTAATCCTGCTTTTTGCGCAGTCTCTTTGGCGGTGGCGGGCATTAATTGCATTAAGCCTAATGCGCCTGCGTGTGATTGTGCATATTGATCAAACGCACTTTCTTGGCGCATGATGCCGTGATTAAATGCAGGGTGGATGGCGTATCCTCTCTCTCTTGCGGCCGGTAAAACGGGGAATAAATAGGATGGCATTAAATATCCCGCACGTTCCGCATCCTTGGCGATATTCAGTGCCGCATCATTATATCCCAATGATTTTGCAAGCTCTGCCGAGAGGGAATAATCCAAACCATTTTTTGCACTATCGGCGAAGGCATCAAAAAATTGTTTCGACGCACGATTTTGACCAGAACGATGAAGTAAGATAGCGGCCGATATTAATGAATTTTGACGAAATCTTTGGCGAGCTTCGGGCGTAACCTGAATTGGTGTTTCATTCAATAAAGCCAAAGGCAGGTTAATGCGTTGCGCCGCCATTTGTCCGTAATAGGTTGTTTGGTATTTTGCGGCAACACGATACCATTGCATCGCAACCTCTGAATGACCGAGCGTATCGGATGCTAACCCCGCCCAGTAAGCGCCACGAGATCGACTAATTGGACTTTCAACTGCATTGAATAAATTTTCAAAATGTTTGAAGGCTTCCCATGGTTTTCCGATTTTTCTTAACGCAATCCACCCGGATACAAATTCTGCTTGTGCAAATGAAAACCCATCTTTTTGCCGATGATTGGAGGCTAATTGATAGGCACTGCCCCATTTCCCTTCCTCCATCAAACGGCGGGTCATAATGTGACGCTCTGTCCACCAATCTTTTGGGTTGGACATGCGGTTATGGGTTGGGGCGCGATTTAATAAATCGATGGCACCCGTATCATGGTTGTTTTTTCGCCGCCATTGAGTTCGGGCAAGCATGAGAGCCTCATTATTGCGTAATCCTGCAGGAACTTTTGCGACCAAATTATTCACATCAGATTTCCCCTCAATCAGTGCGATTTTTGCCTCAACCAATTCAGGGTATCCATTGCCTAATATTCGGGCGAGTGCGCGTGAGGCCGTATAATGTTTATCATGAATAATATGGCGCAGGCGCCTTTCATGGTCTTGTGACCCTAAATATCGGCCATATTTATTGATAATCATATCCTGATCGTTGGGTGCAATAACCGCCTTTGGCCAATAATTTTTCAATGTTTGCATCGCCTGTGCCGTTTGTTTTGTGGCGATCAATGCGCTTAAATAATGATCCATTCCCTTTGCCGTCAATGGAGGATAGGCATTGAAATATTGAATGACTTCATTCGATGGATTGGCAGATGAGATGGACTCCTCGGCTTTTTTTCGGATAGTTGATAAATCAGGCCAGTTTTTATGCGTGTTCAAAAATATGACGGCATCGCGAAAACTAATATTATTGGATTGCCGCAAGCGATACCAATCAACCAGTGAACGGCCCGTTGCGGAGGATGTTTGCACTGAATAATTTTTATTGGATGCGGCCTTCACCGCGGCAATATCATCGGCGTAGGATGGTGTCCATGCGACAAGTATTAAGGCAAATAAAAATAGGAATCTCATACAAATGACAATAATTCGGAATTGCTCCATTTTAAAGGTTTATCTTGATAGGAGACCCAAGAAAATGCATGATACCCACGCTATGGTTAAAAAGAATAAAAATTCATCTGGAATGCTCACCAAGGACGTAACGATTGCGCATAATCGTCGCGCCAAATTTGATTATGAATTGATTAATGAATTTGAGGCCGGAATTGTGTTGTATGGAACAGAGGTAAAATCTTTGCGCCTTGGGCAGGCCAGTATCAATGAGGCGTATGTGAAAGAAAAAGGAACGGAGATTTTCTTGTTGAACGCCAATATTCAACAATACACACAGGCAGGGCGATTTTTTCAACATGAGATGGCACGCCCGCGAAAATTACTTTTGAACCGACGTGAGATTAACAAACTGATTGGTGGCGTTCAAAAGGAAGGGTTGACCATTGTCCCTATCAAATTATTTTTTGATGATAAGGGGATGGCGAAAATAACAATTGCCTTGGCACGCGGAAAAAAACAACATGATAAACGTGCCACGGTTAAAGAGCGTGATTGGAATCGCAACAAGGCACGATTGCTTAAGGAGTAGTCTCCGCTTGATAATCATCTAGCCATTTTAATTCGGATGGGGTCATCATGTTGCGGATGATGCAGTCTTCGTCAAACGGCACTTTTGTGATGGTTTCAAAGCATAAAAACCCATCATGGTTCGGGCATTTTTGAACCAATATCAGATTTTCAAGGCGTATGCCGTATGCGCCCTCGCGGTAATATCCAGGTTCGTTAGAGAGTAACATACCTTCCAATAATGGTTGGTTGGATCGCGGTGAAATTCCACACGGGCCTTCGTGCACGTTCAAAAAATGTCCCACGCCGTGCCCTGTTCCATGGGCGTAATCAATACCGTTTGCCCATAATGGTGCGCGGGTGATGGCATCTAATTGTATGCCTGTTGTGCCTTTGGGGAAGAGGGCGGTGGCAAGCGCAATATGGGCACGTAGGACAAGCGTATAGTTTTTTTTCATCTCATCTGTGGGGTTTCCAACCGCAATCGTGCGTGTGATATCGGTGGTGCCATCATCATATTGTCCACCAGAATCGATTAATAATAATCCATCACCTTCAATAATTGTATCGGTTGGCGCGCCATGAATTTTTGCGCCATTGGCATTCCATCCAACAATCGAATCAAACGAGACGCCACGAAATAAATTTGCCGTTTGACGTTGTTTAATAAGGTATGATTCTATATTTTTTTCAGTGAGTTGTTTTTGTTTTTTAATGTGATTTATTGTGTTTTTAACCGCGGTGGCATCACGTAAATGAGAGTCACGAATTCCCTGTTGTTCAACATCATTTTTAATGGTCTTTAACAATTCGCAGGGGTCGTCTTTTTTTACAATCTCACTTGCGGGGGCATTCATGTGGTCTGTCAACCAATCAGGCGCGTTTTCTGAAATTTGAACAACCTGTTCTTTTTTTTCAAAATGGGCAACGGCCATCGGAAATTCATCAAGCGCAATAAAATCAATTTCAAAAATTTTGGTTTGTTTGCAATCGAATACTGAACAATCCACATCGGTAAAAACGGTCACACGATTTTCATTTTTTTCAAAAATCGAGAATCCTTTTATTCCGGGTGCTTGTGGATTTTCGATTGTTCGTAAATTTAACATCCACGCGATTGAATCGGGCGCAGTGATAATCACACTGTCTGTTTTGTTGTCGTCCATAACCTTCGCAATGTCGGATAATTTATCATCGACAGATCGCCCAGAAAATTGAATGTCATGATGAATGGCAATTTGCGAGACAGGCTTGGGCTGATTATCCCATATATTATCAACCAAATTATACGCGACTGAGGTTAAATAAACACCAGCATCATTGCATGTTTTCTGCATGCGTTTCGTGTCTTTGCGTGTGTGTAACCATGAATCATATCCAATCACACCACCCTTGCGGATATGGTTGATTGCCCATTGTTCAGGCATGATGTCGGTATAGTACACAATGTCAAAAAGAGATGTATCAACCTGCTCTTTCGCGCTCAAGGCATATCGCCCGTCAATCATCACACATGCGTTCTCTTGGGTAATAACCGCGTATCCTGCGCTGGCGTCCAGCCCCGTCATAAATTTCAAACGCTGGTCACAATCATCAGGATGTTCCGATTGCCAACGATCGGCTTGAGGAATGATAAAGGCGTCAATTTTTTGACGCTTTAAAACTTGACGGAATTTCGATAATCGTGCTTTAGTGTCAAACATATAAATATAGTAACAAGTTTTGAGGAAATTAAAATGGATAGTGAAAAAGAAGAAATTATTATTGGAGAAATGGGTGTCGGTGAAGTGCTTTACTATGTTGATGAAGCATTAATGATACAAGTTTTAAAAACCATTGATCGTCGTATAGTCAATTTGCCAGAGAACCCACTATTTCCTGAATATGATTGTAAGGTACAAGTTAACAGAGCGAGAACAGGTACAGGGGAAGAAATTCAATTTTTTCTTTATGGTGATCGCCATAGAGTTGTTTATGGGCCTGACATTAATCTGGCTGACGATGATGTAGCTAATCCAATGCAAGCTGAACAAAATGGGGTAAAACCACTTTATATTATTGATGGAATGTTCAGTAGCGTAAGCGGTGCACAAAGTAAAATTGATAGACTTCTTAAAGAAAAAAATGGAAGCGCATTAAAATCTAGAATTAATAGAGCTTTAGGTTAATGCCATTCCTTCTTCTCATATTCGGAATTGCGATTGGTGGATATGCGCTTTATAAATTTTTGCGCCGCTCCACCAAGGAAGAGGCGCAAAAGGCGCTGCTCTCGCTGGCGATTGGTTTATGCCTTGTTTTGATATTTTCAATGATTTTAATTGGAAAATTACCAATTGCGGGAATATTGGCGGCGGTGATGATACCGCTTGTGACCAAACTTTATGGCTTATTGAATAAGGATAAAGAGTAGTTTATTGTCACCCTTATGAATAAACCAGTCAAAAAAGCCGTCTTTCCCGTTGCGGGGTTGGGCACACGTTTCCTGCCTGCAACCAAGGTCTTGCCAAAGGAAATGTTACCCCTTGTTGACCGTCCCCTAATTCAACGCGCGGTCGAGGAGGCGCAGGAGGCAGGAATAGAAGAGTTCATCTTTGTTTCTGGCCGCGGAAAATCCCTCATTACGCAACATTTTGAAATTCAACCTGAATTAAGGGATGCCCTAGAGGAAAAAGACAAACAGGATTTATTGGAAAAACTATCACATAGCGATATTCCATCTGGTCATGTGCAAATCACGATTCAACAACGGGCGTTGGGTTTGGGGCACGCGATTTGGTGCGCAAAAAATTTGGTTGGCGATGAACCGTTTGCGATTTTCCTTGTTGATGTGATGACATTGGGTGAAACGGGATGTATGGCGCAAATGATGGATGCGTATAAAACACATGGTGGAAACATCATTGCATCCAGCCCTGTTGAACGCAACCTGACATACAAATACGGTATTTTGGATGTCGAGGATGAAACCGCCGATGTGTCTAAAATCAAGGCGATGGTTGAAAAACCAAAACCAGAGGACGCACCATCAAACCTGCATATTTTAGGGCGCTATATTTTACAACCAGAAATCTTTGGAATTTTGGAGCAACGACGTATCGGCGCTGGTGGGGAAATTCAATTGACAGATGCAATGGAGGAGCTTATGAAGAGCCAAGAATTCACATCGGTTAAATTAAAAGGTGAAACATATGATTGCGGTCATCACCTTGGATTTATAGAAGCGAATTTGGCCTTTGCCCTCGCCGATCCACAATTGGGCGCCGAGACATATAAGATTTTAGAGAAATATATAAAGAGAGATAAAAACCATGCAGCCGCTTGAAACTGAAAAAGAAAACACACGCCAACCACATATATTCGACCCATTGATTTTGCGTGAATATGATATTCGCGGAATCGTGGGCGACAATGTTACGGATGCGGACGCTTGGGCGATTGGCGCGTCGTTTGGAACATTGGTTCGTCGTGCGGGTGGTGATCGCGTTGTGGTTGGATTTGATGGTCGCCATTCGTCGCCATCATTATCCGCGGCGGTTGTGAATGGGCTTCGCACCGTTGGTGTGAACGTTGAACGCCTGCCCCTTGGCCCAACACCCATGACGTATTTTGCCGCGAAGGATCGCCAATTTGATGGCGCGATTATGATTACGGGATCGCACAACCCATCCGAATATAATGGGTTTAAAATGGTGCTTCAGAATAAATCAGTTTATGGCGATATGATCCGTGAAATTGGCCGTATTGCGGCTGAGGCTGATTGGGCAACAGGCGATTACGGCACGGAAACCGAATTGGATATCCGCGCCGAATACGTGAACCGTATTGTTAAAGATTTTGTTGGGCACCCAGACCGTGAAATGCGTGTGGCATGGGATGCGGGTAATGGTGCGGCGGGGGCTGTGCTTTCGGATATCGTGTCAAAATTACCGGGTGAACATTTTGTCATTTACGATGACATTGACGGTGATTTTCCAAATCATCACCCTGACCCAACCGTTGATAAAAACCTGATTGATTTGCAAAAATTGGTTTTGGAAAAACAATGTGATATTGGGATTGCCTTTGACGGTGATGGCGACCGCATTGGAATAGTGAATGAAAAGGCCGAGGTTATTCGATGCGATATCATGATGATTTTATATTGCCGTGATGTGTTGAAACGCCACCCAGGTGCAACGATTGTTGGGGATGTAAAATGTTCTCCAATCATGTTTAACGAGATTGCCAAAATGGGTGGAAACCCGATTATGTGGAAAACGGGACATTCCCTGATAAAAACAAAAATGGCCGAGGAAAAATCGCCATTATCAGGTGAATTATCAGGCCACATATTTTTTGGCGATAGCTGGTATGGATTTGACGATGGCCTATATTGTGCGATCCGCATGTTGAATGTGATGAATATGGCGGATGGCGCAGTGTCATCATTGACCGCCGATTTGCCGGAACTTTTTTCCACGCCAGAGGTTCGTATAGAGGTTGAAGAATCCAAAAAATTCGCCATCGTTGATCGCTTGGCAAAATTAGCGCGCGAGAAATCCGAAGGGGCGAATGTCATTGATATTGATGGTGTCCGTGTTGAATATGATTATGGATGGTGGTTAATGCGTGCATCCAATACGCAAAATTGCCTGACCATCCGTCGTGAGGCCGATACGAAGGAAAATCTGACTAAGTTATTTGATGCGATTCAAGAAATCTTGCGTACCGAAGGGTTGGATTTAACCAATACATTGTAATAACGATTGTTTTATATAATCTAATCGATTGAAATATAAGGGAAAAACGGCAAAAACTCAGTTCGTTCCAGAGTTTGTGTTTTGTTGCGGTCTTTTCTTTTGTTTTTACGTTTAAAATCATAGAGTTATTATATGATTTTATTCCTATTTTGTCAAGGGTGAAATGGAAATGGATACGCGTTAACTTAAAATATTTTTAAGATTGTTTTCTTTTTGTAATATCCACACCAGAGAAACCTCTTTCCAATTCCACCTATCCTGTTATCCTAATACCCTAAAATCATTTTTGGGAAAGGATTTATCATTATGAAATCACCAGTCAGAGTCGCCGTCACAGGAGCCGCAGGGCAAATTGGATATGCATTATTATTCCGTATCGCATCGGGCGCGATGTTGGGTGCGGATCAACCTGTTATTCTTCATTTATTGGAAATTACGCCTGCACTGCCTGCGCTTGAGGGTGTGGTGATGGAATTGAATGATTGCGCCTTCCCAACATTGGCGGGTGTTGTGACATCGGATGATCCGAATGTCGCGTTTAAGGATGTTGATTTTGCATTGCTTGTCGGGGCGCGTCCTCGCGGCGCAGGGATGGAGCGTAAAGATTTGCTTGAGGCCAATGGCGCTATTTTTGGCCCACAAGGTAAGGCATTGAATGACCATGCATCGCGTGATGTTAAGGTTTTGGTGGTTGGGAACCCTGCCAATACAAATGCATTAATTGCGCAACAGAATGCGCCTGACCTTGATCCAAAATGTTTCACGGCAATGATGCGTTTGGATCATAATCGCGCACTCAGCCAATTGGGTGATAAATTGGACGCGCATTCATCGGATGTGAAAAAAATGACGATATGGGGCAATCACTCGGCGACACAATATCCTGATATTACAAACGCCACTGTGAATGGATCGTCGGCCAAGGACTTGGTCGATTATGGATGGTATAAGGATGAATTTATTCCAACCGTACAACAACGCGGCGCGGCCATTATTAAGGCGCGTGGTGCATCATCGGCGGCATCGGCGGCATCGGCGGCCATTGACCATATGCGCAATTGGGCGTTGGGGACGGCGGATGGCGATTGGGTGTCCATGGCGATTCCATCCGATGGATCATACGGTATTAAGGAAGGCATTATTTTTGGTTATCCCGTCACATGTGCAAACGGACAATATGAAATTGTTCACGGGCTGAGTGTTGATGAATTTTCATCCGAAAAAATTAAAGCGACAGAGACCGAATTGCGCGAAGAACGCGACGCGGTGAAACATTTGTTTGGGTAAGTTTTGTAATATTTAAAAATGGTGGTTGTACTGCTACCGAATAATTAAATTAAACGATTGATTTTGAATAAATTTATTGGAGATGTAAAAAATACATACCCCCAATTGTACCCCCAGAAAGAATTTAGATTAGAAAATTGCTATATATTTAACTCACAGTTTATAGGATTTAAACCTATTCTACTAGTTTGATTACTATGCTGTAATCGTGGTATATTTGATTATCCGTCACAAGCGAATAAGCCATAATAGGGAGGCCAAAACCATTGCGTTATAAATATATAGCTGAAATTAAACACACGCCAAAATATAAGAATGGTGCGTTTAGGAAGAAGTATGTTGAATGTGAAGCCACCGATGTTCGAGGCGTCATGTTGAAGGTGATAGATTATTGCGAGGCATTAAATCTAAGTTTAGCGAAATGTGATGTTGTGAAGGCCAATCCAACGGCTTTGAATAGTCAGTTTCAATATTTCCAGCAACAAGAAGATAGGGTTATTTGAATGAAAAATATTTCTATACTTGGAAAAATATTATTATTTGTCTTTTTTATTTTTCCTCATTTTGTTTTTGCAAAAAATATTGATGAAAGCTTAGTTTGTACCATACAAGAGTTTGAGAATATATCGATTGCGACCAACTCAACGGATAGCTTATCTTTTGAAACACATACACCAAAAAGACAATTAATCGTAATGTATAAGCCTACAAAATCCAATGGTGTCATTTTGCGCCATCGATTCCTCAAAAATTAACTGCTGTAAAATTTAAGCCGCGCTGCGCGCGGCTTTTAAATGATTAAATGATTGAATAACTAACAGGTCTTACGCAAGCTTCAGACCTGGTTCGTCGCGGACAACTCGGACGCGCGCATGACGGCCGTCCTTATAGTCCCAAAGCCTGCTGCCGTCGCCTAGGTACTGTATCCGCGCATCGTCCGAGTTGTTCGGATCCGGCGTAGATGACCAGTATTTACCGTACGGTCTGGAACCGTTTGTATTAAGCTTGGCATTGTCATTACGCCCCGCTTTAACAACATCTTCCCAGATTGTGTTTAATTCTTTGTCCGTTGGCTGACGGGCATTTTGGTTGCCAGCGTCACGTAATTTTACAGCATGGTCTTCACCTGTATGCCATGCTTGATAGCCATCCAATACGCCTTCTTCAGGTTCGCATGAGAATGGCATGCCTGTGTCTTTAGACAGCCCCATAACAACCCAACCATCGGGAAGAACATCACCAATATTATAGGCTTCTTTTGTAACCGTATGGACATTATCTTGTTCTTCAACAGGCGCGTGCTTCGTAATTTGACCGTGACCCGATGTCACAACAGTCACATCAACATCGCCAAGATCAGAAACGTCAACTGTTAATGTTCCATCAGCAGTACGTGAAATGCTGACCCCTTTAAAATCACCACGGAGTGATCGTGTTGTTGTGTTTCCCTGTGTCATTTTTTTATATCCTTTGTTTAACTTAACTATTTTCTTAATAAGATGTTAACAACTTAACACAGCATTATAGATAAAATCAAGTGTTTTTATGTAATTAATAAAAAGCGTTTTTATAGTGCATACCCCCATATTTTCAAGATGTAAATAGTCTTGAGTAGACGTTATCGGACACGATAATTAATAAAATCCTTTTCTACCAATGATTTTATGGCTTATATTGGATGTGGGTGGATGATAATTTTTTGTGAAATGGTGGGTTGTACTGGGATTGAACCAGTGACCCCTTGCGTGTCGAGCAAGTGCTCTACCCCTGAGCTTTGTATCAGACTGAAATAGAAACCAACTAAACAGCCCTTTAAGCGGTCAGTATATTATTTCATCTTAATTTATTCAAGGTTTAATATATGCTTTAGTGTGGATAGAGTGTGGATGAAGTTATGAGACACATGATGCAAAACTTAACAATAAAGAGGTTATACTTGTTTTTGAGTACCAGAAATAATAGATTATTATTGTGATGTAGGCGAAGGGGGAAATTATAATAAACTATATATATAAAAGCCCCCTCGAAAATTTAAGTCATATTTTTGATATGGCCACGATTGTTATTTGTAATTTTTGATTATGAATACATTAGGCGCTTTTTAAATATGCGGAATAGATACACTTAATTTTATTATTTCTATGTATATGGAGATAGTTATATTTGCGTTAAAAAATCAACTCAATCACATTTTTTACTATTTGTATAAAGTAAGTAAGTTTATGCAATAATATTGCAAAGGAGCAATGAATTGTTTCTAATATGGTCATGGTTAAAAAGGTATTAGATTTATTTTGTGGTGCAGGCGGTTTATCAAAAGGCTTTGAAAGAAATGGTTTTCATGTCGTGGCAGGTTTTGATACTTGTAAAGATTCTATAACTACATTTGTAAATAATCACAATAATGCAGAGGGTGTCATTGCAGACTTATCTAAGCCAATACCAAACTTAGAAAAATATAGAGGGGTCGATATTGTTATTGGTGGCCCACCTTGTCAGGGTTTTTCAATATCTGGAAAAAGAGATCCAAATGATGACCGAAATTCACTTTATAAAGCCTATCTACATACTTTAGAGACATTGAAACCAAAATATTTTTTAATGGAAAATGTTCCTAATTTAGTTTCTATGGATAAAGGAAAAATAAAAGATCAAATTATTCATGATATTCAGAATCTTGGTTATACGGTTAGTTATCAAATCCTTAATTCAAAAGATTTTGGTGTTCCACAGAGTAGAAGGCGTGTTTTTTTTATTGGTTCTAAAAATGGAAAAAGCATAATTATAGCCCCAATAGAAAAGCCTCTTACGCCCTCTAAGGATGCTTTGTCAGACCTTCCAGAGAACTCAAAAAATGATGGTGATTTATATGATTCCAGTCCAGATACAGACTATCAAAAGATGATGCGGATTGGCTCTAAAGGCATATGGAATCATGAAATAACAAATCACTCGGACAAAACTAAATCAATTATTGCGTTAGTTCCAGATGGTGGGAATTATAAAAATTTGCCTGACCACCTGAAGGATACGAGGAAAGTAAACATAGCTTGGACAAGATTTAATAGTGAAAAACCGTCCAATACTATAGACACAGGGCATAGACATCATTTTCATTATAAATGGAATAGGGTTCCCACAGTGCGAGAGTCTGCCCGATTACAATCATTTCCAGATAATTTTATTTTTTATGGTTCTAAAACGAGTCAATATAGACAAGTTGGAAATGCTGTCCCTCCTCTAATGGCTGAAATTATTGCAAAACAAATACTGGAACAAGCTGATGACCTATAATGTCGAAAACACTTATCGTATTCATCATATAAGGCCTCGTTTTAAAAATGACGTGGAGGGCGTATTATTATTTATAGCTAATGAAGTTTGTAATATAGGCCGAACTGATATAAAAGAATTCGATTTAAAGTTAGATGAGGCTATCAAAATGTATCCTCCTAATTATAATAAAGTGGACAAAACAATAGCGAATTGGAGGACAGAGATTTCTGCATTGTTTGGTTTGTTTCAATATGATGGAGCAGATAAAATGCCTAGTAAGCTCTGTGAAATGCTATCTGAAAATCAAGACCTTATAGAGTTCTTTAGATATTTTTTATATTATTTTCAATATCCAGCTGGTCATCTTAAGCCACAGGAAACACTTAACATGATACGACAGGGTATAAAATTTCATCCTACGAGCTATCTTTTACAAGTTTTACTTTTAGGAAGGCAAAAAACAAAAAAGAATTTTGGGATAACTAAAGCAGAGGCAACTCATTTAATTTTTAATAATCTTGATGTTACAACTGGAAAACAGAGTCCTAAAGACACGGTTGAGCTACTAATTAGAAATAGAAGTGAAGCAGTGGATTATGATACTAGCGGAGATATTGTTCGCTATGCAGGTGATATACTCGATTATATGGGGTTAGCCGATTTAGTGGAACTGAAACCCAATTATCAATATTATCCAAGAATGCAATATCTTGAAACTTTTAATGCATATATAGAAACACCAACATTTTTCCCAGAGTATGAGGTCTTGTATACTAAAGCAGATTTAAGTATTGAAGATATTAAAACGCTTCAACCACAATGGTTTGATTTTATCAATACGAACCTTAACGAAGCTCTATTTAAAAGCGATATATCTTCATTAATACTTTCAGATGAAATTGAAGAGCCTGATGATAACTCAATTATAAAAAGATCGCTGAAAACTCTGTCTGACAAAAAAGAAAAAAATGGTGTCTTAAAAACAAAAGAAATTGGGGATATTGGCGAAGCCATAATATTGAATCATGAAAAAATAAGAGTTTCAGGGTTAGGTAGAGAGGATTTGATTCATTTGATACAAAAAATACCTGAGCAATTTGGCGTTGGATTTGATATTAAGTCATTCTTAGGAGAAGAAGACGATTTTCGAAATATTCATGTTGAGGTTAAGACTACTGTAAGCAAAGGAAATTTAAGTAGTTACTCATTCCACATGACGCCGAATGAATGGCAGGCTGCAGATTCCTATCAAGATTTGTATTTTGTGTATCGTCTTATGATTTCATACGGAAGTGTAAAATTGTTCATAATACGAAATCCTGTATCGGCATACAAAAATGATTTAATTAAGATGACGCCAAGAGATGGAGTTAGTATTAAGTATACGGAGCAATCAGGTGAATGGGCAGAGGTTTTATCATGACGTACAACGTGTTTTCTTTATTTGCAGGCTGTGGAGGAATGGATTTAGGACTACAGGGTGGTTTTTCTTTTTTGGGTACAGAATATTCACTAAACCCATTTAAAATTAAACAAGCATTTGATTTTGATGAAAAAGCGGTCGCAATATATAATCAAAATTTCTCGCATAAGTGCGAAGTTAGAGATGTTCTGACTATCACTAATGATGAAGTTATGGAGCACGATATAATGATTGGAGGTTTTCCATGCCAATCCTTTTCTATTGTTGCTCAAAACCCTAAGAGACTTGGTTATAAAGACGACCGTGGAAAATTATTTTTTGAAATGTGCCGAATCTTAAAAGTTAAAAAACCAAGATGTTTTATAGCTGAAAATGTAAAGGGTTTGCTGTCTGCTAATAAAGGAGATGCCTTTAAGTTGATAATATCAGAGTTTGAAAAATGTGGTTATACCGTTCGGTTTCAACTTCTAAACTCTAAGGAATATGGAGTTCCACAAAAGAGAGAGAGAGTTTTTATCGTTGGGTTTCGTGATGCAGAAGATGCTTTTAACTTTTCATTTCCTCAGGCAACACATACAGAAAAATTTGTCCCGATAAAGGATATTTTGGAAAATAAAAAAGATATTAAAGATGAGTATTATTTTAGTGATCGCGCAGTTCAGGGCTTATTAAAAACAAAAAACTACAAAACTATGAATAAAGGGCGCGCCCAAGATATTAACGAACCATGCAATACCGTAAGTTCACATTTAGCGAAAGTAAGCTTGAATAGCACTGACCCTGTTTTATTGGAGAAAGACCGTTACCGTATGTTTTCACCAAGAGAAGTTGCTAGAATACAGTCCTTCCCCGATAAATTTAAACTTTCGAACTCTAGAATAATAAATTATAAAGCTCTTGGAAATGCTGTCCCACCAGTCATGATGTGGCATATATCTAAATCACTTTCGTCTGCCTTAAGAATTACAGATGAAAATAGAAATGATGAAAAAGTAGCCTAATTTGAGACAATTTTTATTTTGGTGGAGACAATAAATATAGATAGAGCTTAAGCATGATTGATTATTAATAATGGAATGTATAGTTTTCACTATATAGCACAACACTTACTTTTTTAGCTCTGTTTATACTATATAGGGTAACACTCAGATTAGTAGGAATTGTTACTTAGTAAGTTTCTCTATATAGGAAGACACTTAAAAATTTTTAATTCCATTTTTACTATATAGGGAACCAATTAAACTGAGTATTGTAATATATAGCGATTAAAGCCCATTAGGAGTCCTGTGAGTCGGTGTAGTGCAACTCATGCATAATTGTGCCAAAATGAAGTCTATCGATTCATAGAGTCCATTATTTACGTGATAGTGGTATGGTTAAAAACTAAAGATATTCTTGCTTTAGATTACTTAATAATGAGATTAAAGAATCTAAACGTATCCATTGAGATTTACCTCCCCCCGTTTGAACTTGTATATAATATGAATTGGCACGCTCAATAACTTTAAATGATTTTTTACCTGCTACTACATGATGTTTATTAATTACAATTTTACCGCTGTACTGAATAACGGCATGACCATAGCTTTGATGGGCTAACATTTTTATTCTGATTTCTGAAAGAGACGTGCATCCTAAAATATTGATTGGCTTAGCCATATTAGCATTCAATCTTTTTTGTGCCTCAGTTACAGCCCAGTGCACTAGCTTTCTAGTCCACACATTAGGGCTAATGACTCCCATGCCTGAGAAATAAGTATTTTGAATTTCCTCAAGTATCAATTTTTGTGTTTTAGTAAGCCCTTCCTTGCTTGCAAGCGTATCAACAACTTTCAAATATACGTCCTTAAAAGGTATTTGTGCAGAAGGTAAGCAAACATTACTGGGAATTAATGACATTTTTAAATCAGCCATATCTGGATTAATTTTTTTCAACTCTTCAACGGCTTTTTTCCCTTCTGCTTTCGCAGCTCGATTCATTCTTGCTGCCACTAGTTTCATGGCATCATTTTTCTTTTTGTAATCATCTTGTTGTTTATTATTAGCCATTATAGTTTATCCCTATATATATTATATATATGTTTAGGATTTTACTACAAAAAATGTTTTTGTAAACAATCAGGCTAAAAAACTCATTGTAATTTTACAGCAACATCCTCAGCTTTTAAATGAGTGTATCTGAATAGCATTCTATAATCCCTATGACCTGATATAAGAGCAACCTCAGGAACAGATAAACCTGATTCAAAAAAACGGCTAATGGCCTCGTGTCGTAAGTCATGGAAATTCAAATCATTTATGCCTGAGCGTTCTACAAGCCGTTGCCAAGCCATTTTTACAGCATTACCACTAAGTGGAAATACTTTGTTATTAATGTTGTGATATTCCCCCTCTAGCCCCTGTAAAATACCTATTGCGTTAGAAGTTAAGGGAATTGTACGGCTATGTCCGTTCTTGGTAATCGGTATAAATAACACTCTGGCATCATAATCAATATCACTCCATTTTAACCGCAGTATCTCGCCTCGCCTCATTCCTGTTTCGATAGCAAAATTAATGATGGGTTTTATCAAATCATTGCGTGTATGTCCCAACGCATCCATTAGTAATTGATATTCACCTGTTACTAATCGTCTGTTTCGGGCGTTATTCACTTTCAATTTTGAGATTTTAGATAGCGGATTGTTACGGATTGGAATATTCCATTCTCTATCTGCCATATCAAAAGCGTGCTTAATAATTCCAAGTTCTCTATTGATTGTACCTGCCTTGACGGATTTTAAACGCTTATCACGGTACTTGATAAAGTGGGAGCTTGTTATTTGTGCTAAACTTAACTTAGATATGGACTGACGGAGAAAGGCGTCAAGAATGTATGTTTCTGTGTCTGCACTTAGCTTTTTAACGGTTATGTTGTCCCTGTACCGTTCGATTATATCTTTCACAGTATAACTATCCAGAACCTTAACAGGAGTCGGCAAATCGCCTCTATCTGCTTTGGTTTCCATGTGCCTAGCCCATTGTTCGGCATCTGATTTCTTAACAAAGGATTTGCTAACTGGGACAGTGCCCTTGCGTCTTATCTGTACTTCAAATTTACCGCTCTTAATCTTACGTATTGTCGCCATCTGTTACCTCACTGTGGACAGGTTGTGGATAGGCTATTTAGATGGTTTGAGTTTTAATCTGATACAAGCGGTAAGTTGTTGATTTAACTTAGCTTTAAATGGTGGGTTGTACTGGGATTGAACCAGTGACCCCTTGCGTGTCGAGCAAGTGCTCTACCCCTGAGCTAACAACCCATTCTCGAAAAAACAATACTGAGAATAATTCTTGAAGTTCTAATCGCTTGGCGCTGTCTTGGCAAGCTATTTTTCCAAAGTTTTTTGCACCTGAACCACGATGTCATTCAAATGAAATGGTTTTGAAATCACGGTTGTTTTCGATTCAATCGCGCCCGTCATTCCGGAAAATCCGGTCATAAACATCACCTTGATATTGGGGTCGGCGCATATGGCCTTGGTGGAGAGTTCAACCCCATCCATATTGGGCATGACAATATCGGTGAGCAAAAGATCGAACGATTGTGTTTGCATCATATCCCATGCGGCGTCACCGTCATTGGCCTCGATCACGTCGAATTCATTTTTGCGAAGGGCGGCGGCGACAAAACCGCGCAGGGAATCGTCATCATCAACCAGTAAAATTTTATGCATGTTTGTCCCTTGTGCCCTTTAATTTGAAATCCATATTACCATCCAAATTCATTCCCTCAAGCGTTTTATACCAAATGGTCTTGATGGTATCGCGCATGCCCTTGGCCAATTCGCGTTCGCTGACCACAACCATGTCAAAAATCTTTTTGTCCTTATTGATAAAGCCATCGAAATAAATATCGCCCATGCGTGAGAGGGTTAAATCAACAATAAACCTTGTTCCTGATTTTTTGTCAGGGTCTTGGGATGAATGATTATCGGAATCTTTATTCCAAAATATGGCTTGATGAATGTCACCACCAACCAATAGGGGTAAAATATGCCCACGCCAATCAGGCGATGATTGCACCATGGGTGGGTCGGATGGTGTGGCGGTTTTACCCGTTTTTGTGGAGATATCACGCATAACATTTTCAATTAATTTTTTCGATAATTGCGGCGTTTCGGCCATTAATTTTGTCGTTCGATTTCCCAGCCATCCACTTAAATCACCGCCCTTTGCCGCGGCAAGGAACAATAATGCGGCGGCAGGAAATGATTTTGGCTGGGTCACGTTGGGCAGGAGGCTCATAATATTTTGCATTACAGCGGACGGCAAAAATTGGGTCATGTCATCCATGAAGATGTTCATTGCCTGCCATGATGGTTGCGCGGTTGCGGGTATGGTGACGTTGCTTGACGATGGAATCGGGCTGAGCGTGATTTGCGTGCCCGCGGGTAAATTGCGCGCAGGGTAATTGAGTGTCGCATATTGAATTTGGTTGTTGTTGCCGATTGTTTGAATGATTGGGTTGCCAGCGTCCGTAACAAACCCAGTCACCGTGGCAACGATATTGCCTGCGGTTGTTGTTGGTGCGGTCAATGAAAATGAAGGCGGTGGCGGTGTTGTTACTGTCGGTTGAATGTGTGCCCCTTGTGGGGTTGGTGTTGGGGCATTGATACGAACCGGTGGTGATTGCAAGACTGTAACACGTGCGTCCGACTGTGTTGGTAATGGCAAAATCCGTGATGTTGAAATAATGACATTATTATTGTGAGTTGGCGGTGTTGAAATTGTCCCAATTGGCAGAGCCTGAGCCAATGGAATTGCAATCGGTTGTGACGGAATTTGTGGAGGCGTAATTGTGATAGACGAAATGGGTAATGAAACGGGTCTGGGTAAGGCAGGGGCATTTGTAATCAAACTAATTTGCCCTTGTGTTTGTGACGCTGATGATAAAGGCAACGCAATGTTATTTGCAGGAAAAACCGCTGAAGACACCGTAATCGGTAATTGCGGTGCGGGTCTTGAGGTTGTAATAGGCGCATTATTTATGATTGGAACACTTGATTGTGGTAAGGGCAATGTGGGCGTTAGAGGCGATGGCCGTAATATTGATTGAGCCGTCACAATAGGTTGAGGCTGTGTAAGGGTGGCGGTCGTTAAAAAATTCTGTTGTGCAACAATGGGGAGGGGCGTGACGCGCACGGCCTGGCCAATTGTTAATATTGATGTTGTGTTGGTAATGTTTTGCGTGGCCTGCGTGACCGTTGATTGTAAATTTTTAACATCCGTGATGATTTGCGATTGCACGGTTTGCGTTTGCACCTGAACAGGCTGACTTTGTGCTTGTTGTTGTTGCGGTTGGGGTTGTTGAGCATTTTGATTTTGTTGAACGGCCTTTACCAATGTGGGTTGGATGATGGCATCCTTGGGTGATTGCCCGCTGGGGATTTGAATATCAACCCGCGACCCCGTTGGCAATGGCGATTGCAATCGCACATTCACGTCGCCTCGTGGTGTTGTAATGACCGATGATCCATCAGACCTGTTTTGTGTGACTTCACCTTTTAATATCAGAGAGGTCGCCAGATTTCTGAGTGTGGTTGGAACATCCAAAATTTGTGCCGATTGAACGGCGGTAGACGCGCCGTTATTCGCATACAAACCCTGCAATATATATGACCCATAAGGGTTAATGGTGTTCATTCGATTAGGATATCATAGAATATAAAATAATGAGAGTATTGTGTCTCCGAAAGGAAGGCGCAAAGACACTAAGGAATTGTTGCGTCATATTTATCCGTATGCTAAATATGAATAAGAAAAGGAAAAAATTATGGACAAGCAAAAAATTTTCACAAGTGTACTCGTTGGTTGTTCAGCCACAATGGCGTTTGGTTTCGCTGTCGCTGGCATGGGAACTTTTATTGAAATTGCTATGTCAGGACAAGGGCTTGATGTTGTACAGAATAGTTTAAAAAATGCAGGTGTCGTAATTGCTGGTTTGGGCGGTGTAGGGACAACCACCGCGATATTGGCTGGTGCGGCCTATAATTTAATACAAAAAAATCCTAGCAGAATGTTGCGATTTCCTTCCTAACCCACCGCGGCCTTTTTAATCAAACTTTCTACATACGCTGCGATTTTTTCTACATCCTGCGCGGCCTCTGTATTGGGCGATCTTGTCAAGATTGGTGTTTGTGACCGAATGCAATCTTTCACCCGCGGGTCTTGGCGGACAATCCCCGCTAATGGGGGTGTGAGGCGTAAGAAATTTTCGCATGCTTTTAACAATGTCTTATATGTTTTTTCACCCTCAATTGTATTGGCGGCTTGGTTTGCGACAATGCTGACACGTTTTGACATGCCCGCCGCCGCGCCTAATTTGATAAAGGCATAGGCATCGGTCAATGATGTTGGTTCATCGGTGGAGACCAATAATGTACGAAGGGCGGAGGCCGACATCATACGCACCGTGCGGTCAACGCCTGCACCAAGGTCAATGATAACAACGTCATAATCCTTTGCGATATCAATAATTTGATCGCGCAACATGGCAAGGCGTTGGGATGGGAGCGCGGAGAGGGATGCCTGACCCGAACGTCCCGCGATAATATCAAATCCACCTTCTTCGTATCGTTGAACAACCTTGTCCAAGCTTAACCGTCCGCGGATAACATCATTTAAATCGCGTTTTGGCATTAAGCCTAATTGCACGTCCACATTCGCCAATCCCAAATCACCATCAAATAACAAGACTTTTTTCCCTGACCGAGCCAGCGCGTGAGTGAGTGTGACGGAAAACCATGTTTTCCCAACGCCGCCCTTACCGCTTGCGACGGCAATAATGTTTTTTCCTTGGGGGAAAGTCATCTTTGTTTGGGGTTGATCGTTTGATGTTTCGGGCAATTTATTCATGACATCCGTCCTGCGCTTTTGCGTTGAGATTGGTTTTGTGAAATTGGTTTAAGAAAAGACTTTAACGCCTTGTCTGGATTAATTAAAAGCCCCGCCAAAGTCGATGCGTTTAATTGTGAAATACCGTCCGTGACCTTTGGTGTAAAGCTGATATCGCAAAAGGATAAGCCACCTTTTTGCGCGCCTGACAATATGCCACCCAAACGGCGGGCAATATCCAACCGTGTGGCCAACATACGTTTAACACCCAACAGGGCGAAACTGCGTGCGATTTCGGATGATTCCTCGGCATCCATTCCGGCGGTGAGCGCAAGGACAGGTTCAATATTTCCGGCATCGCTCAATCGTGCAATGCGTGCCATGTCATCTGGGTCGTGGGGGTTTGTCCCTGCGGTATCAATCAATATCAAATCATGCCCCGTGCATTGACCAAGAACCTTGTTCAAATCATCGCGTGTTTTTGCCTTTTGCAACGGCACTTTTAATATTTTTGTAAAGGCCTGTAATTGTTCTATTCCGCCTGCACGAACCGTGTCGGTGGTGATAACGGCAATGTTTAATCCGTTCATTACGGCCTGCGTTGCCATTTTCGCAACCATTAATGTTTTTCCTGTGCCTGGTGGGCCGACCAACATAATGGCCTTTCGCGTTTTGGTAGGCAACGGGACAAAATCAAATAAATGATCAAGCGCGGCCGCAAGTGCGGATTCGGCATTGCCTAAACCCGTCATTGCCGCCGTGGCCAAAATATTATCCATCACATCATTGGGCACAACATGTCGTAACATCACATCGGTTAATTGTTCGGTTAGTTGCCCCTCAAATTCATCTTCGACATCATATTGCAAATAATTTGGCGTATCGTTTGAAAATTTCGGTACGGACTGCCCGCCTCTGGTCGCGATGGGTTCGTAATCATGCGGATAAGGGTCGGGCAAATCGTCCATTTGCTCGATGGCGGCGGTAACACGCACGGATTTACCGCCATTCTCATCGCGCGTGGCGATAATAATAGCGTCTTCCCCAAGGGTATCGCGGACTTGTTTCATCGCTTCTGTCATGTTTTTTGCATAGAATGTTTTTAGGCGCATAGTTTATTATACAATAGAATCACCAATTCAGTATGAATATTCGCGAATCAACTGTCTACCCATAATTCTTAACAAATCGTTAACGTACGTTAATCATGGTGGT
The DNA here is from genome assembly GCA_964350795.1 of uncultured Micavibrio sp. Taxonomy (GTDB): domain Bacteria; phylum Pseudomonadota; class Alphaproteobacteria; order Micavibrionales; family UBA1664; genus UBA1664. The sequence goes on along the minus strand of CAYGLI010000003.1, from coordinate 14,724 downwards.
GACATCATAAAATGACCGTGATAGCCTTTTAAAAAATCAATAAGGAGTTAATTCCATGAATCTAGACCATTCAATTCCAACGCGTGCATCTGAAATTTTGATATCCAAAATCTGTCATGATCTTGTGTCCCCTGTGGGCGCAGTGAATAATGGGATTGAATTTTTAACCGATATGGGCGCGGATGGTCTTGCCGATGGGTTGGGGTTGATTGAACATTCGGCGCGTCAGGCATCGGTTCGCCTGCAACTATTCCGCATGTGTTATGGCGCGGGTGGAAGTGATTCAAAGGTTTCGGGAAAAATGATTTATGAAACATTTCAAAATTATATTGCGGGCACAAAGTGCACGATGGAATGGGATTTGATGAATGATATTCCTGATGTTGATTTGCCCGCAGGATACATGAAAACATTATTAAACATGATGGTATTTGTGCAAGAGGCCATGCCAAAGGGCGGTGTGGTTTCCATCACAATGGTTGATGGTGCAATGCATGTTAGGGGTGTTGGGGAAACGATTAAACCAAAAGAGGGATCGGTCGAGGCCATGAATGCATCCGTATCGATTGATGATCTAACGCCAAAGGCAATTCACGGGTATGTCACCCGTGCCTATGGCGATTTATTTGGTTTGGCCGTGACCTGTGACGTGACTGACACGCATATCCACATGACATTATCGGTTTAATCGCTCTTTTATCTGTTTGTTAAGATTTAATCATTACGATGTTTAAATAAGCATCTTTTTGGGCATAGCCTTATGCGTTTGAACACGATATGATTCTTGAACGTACAATGTTAGTGGGAAAAAATAGAGTATGGACGATTTAGTTGTTGAGTTTATTGCGGAAACCAATGAAAGCCTTGGGCTGATTGACAACGACCTTATTGCGCTGGAGCAAAACCCGAATGATAAAGCCATCATCGGGAATTTGTTTCGTTTGGTGCACACAATCAAGGGAACATGTGGTTTTCTTGGTCTGGGTAGATTGGAAAAATTGGCGCATCATGGTGAAAACGTGATGGGCCGTTTCCGTGATGGGGATTTAGAGGTTAAGGAAGAATACGTCACCCTTATTTTAGAATCCGTTGACCAGATTAAATATATTATTAGTGAGTTGGAGGCGCATGGTGCAGAACCAGAGGGTAATGACGCGGGACTTATTGAAAAATTAGACGCTGTTTACGAAGGCCGCGAAGTTGGTGCGGGGGTATCCGAGTCAGTGGAATCCGAGCCAAGCGATCCGAATGATATTGAAAGCCTATCGCGTGATCCGAACCCCGCGAATGAAGGTGGGTTGAGTGATTATGATATCGCGGTTTTGCAGGCTGCGTTTGATTCCGTTCCTGATGTGGATATGGGTGAACCTGTTGAACAATCCAAAGCGGAAGAGGTGAAGGCACCAGCTGTTGTTGTGGAAAAAGAGATTGCGCCTGTGGTACAGGGAAAACCAAATGTACCCGTTCAATCATTGCGTGTGAATGTGGATGTGTTGGAAAATCTGATGACCATGGTCTCTGAATTGGTTCTAACTCGAAATCAATTGATGCAAATTTTACGCAACGCCAAGGACGAACAATTTACCGCACCATTACAACGTCTTAATCATGTTGTCTCCGATCTTCAGGAGGGTGTGATGAAAACCCGCATGCAACCTGTGGGCAATGCATGGGCGAAATTGCCGCGGATTATTCGTGATATCTCGATTGAATTGGGCAAAAAAATTGACCTTCAAATGAATGGTGAAGAGACGGAATTAGATCGTCAAGTATTAGATTTAATCAAAGACCCCTTAACGCATATGGTTCGCAATTCGGCTGATCATGGTATTGAAAACCCAGAAGATCGCGCGGCGGTTGGTAAACCAGAAACGGGAACAATTATCCTGAATGCGTATCACGAAGGTGGGCATATTATCATGGAAATTAAAGATGATGGTAAGGGGTTAAACACGTCGCGCATTCGTGAAAAAGCAATTGAAAATGGTATTGCAACCGAAGAAGAATTGAATGCAATGACCCCCAAACAGATAAATCAATTTATTTTTGCGGCTGGATTTTCTACGGCGGCTGCCGTAACGGCGGTTTCTGGTCGTGGTGTTGGGATGGATGTTGTGCGCACCAATATTGAAAAAATCGGTGGTACGATTGATTTGGATTCGGTTGAGGGTGAGGGTACAACGGTTGCGATTAAAATTCCATTGACCTTGGCGATTGTATCGGCGTTGATCGTTGAATCATCGCATGAACGATTTGCCATTCCGCAATTGGCGGTTCAGGAGTTGGTGATGGCGTCGTCAAACGGTGTCAATAAAATTGAAATGATAAAGGGGTCGCCTGTTTATAGGCTGCGGGATCACTTGCTTCCGCTTGTTTATTTAGATGATCTTTTGAAATTAAAAACGGTTCCATCGGATGATGAACCTGTTGAAAATTTAAAACCTGTTAATGATAACCAATATATTGTTGTCGCAAAGGTCGGTGCCTATAATTTTGGTATTGTCGTTGATAAGGTTTATGACACCGAAGAAATTGTTGTGAAGCCAGTCGCAAGCATTATCAAACATATTGAATTATTTTCTGGGAATACAATTTTGGGTGATGGAACGGTGATTATGATTCTTGATCCAGGTGGAATTGCGCGCGCAACGGGTGATATTAATGTGTCTGACACCGCCGAGAAAAAAGAAGAAGTTCAGAAAAATAAAGGACTTCAGAAAACATCACTTATATTATTTGAAGGTCAGGGTGGTGTGCCCAGAGCCGTTCCATTGCAATTGGTTTCAAGGTTGGAAGATGTTGATTTATCAAAAATCGAATATTCAAATGGTAAGATGTTGATTCAGTATCGTAACTCATTAATGCCGCTTATTAAATTTGAAGAGTCAATGGAGTTGAAATCCAAAGGTAATCAACCAACATTGGTGTTCACGGATGGTCGTCGTTCCATGGGTTTGATGGTCACAAATATTATTGATATTTTAGAAGACTACATCAATGTTCAAATTAATTCTGATAATGAAACTTGTTTGGGTAGTGCGATTATTCAGGGTAAGGCAACCGATGTTATTAATGTTGGGTATTATTTGGGGCAGGCTTATGGTGATTGGTTTGCCGATCATGGAATAGAAGATTTTTCTGAAAATCCAGATTTGATGGATACACAAAAACGCATTTTAATTGTTGATGATAGCCCGTTTTTTAGAAATATGCTGGCGCCAATTTTAGGTGTTGCAGGATATTCCGTGGAAACGGCGGAACATCCAATCGAGGCAATGGAAATTTTAGAAAAGGGCGAGCATTTTGATGTGATTGTTAGTGACATTGAAATGCCGGAAATGAACGGATTTGACTTTGCCGAAAAATTAAAAAGCAGCCGTTGGTCAAATGTTCCATTGATTGCATTAACGTCACATGCAACGGAAAAAGATATAGCGCGAGGGGCTAAAGTTGGTTTCCAAGAATATGTGGCTAAATTTGATCGCGAGACATTGTTGAATGCATTATCAGATACATTGCGAAATGCGAAATTATTAGAGGATAAGGCGGGAGTTGCATCATGAGCACAAGTTTAGGTGGCGAAGTCACAAATTTTAAACGAAAAAGATTGGGCTTAACGGATGACACTGACCCGACATCAGATTATCTGGTGATTTATTTGGATGATCAAATATTTGGTGTCCCTGTTTTGCAAATTCAGGATGTTCTTGGTAATATAGCTTTTACACGTGTTCCATTGGCGCCACCAGAGGTGTCGGGAGCGTTAAATCTTCGTGGGCGCATTGTGACGGCAATTAACGTTCGCCAACGTTTGGGGTTAGGTAAATATGAAGGTGAAAAACCACCATTAAGTGTGGTGGTGGAGCATAATTCAGAATTATATAGTTTGGTTATCGACCGCGTTGGTGATGTTATTTCGATCAAAGATCATGACGTGAAAGATAATCCGCCAACATTGGATGAATTATGGCGTGATATTTCAACAGGGATATTCCGTACAGAAAAACAATTAATGCTGATCTTAGATGTCTCAAAACTTTTGGAATCTGTACACTAATTATTTTAAATAAAGGGAAGAATAAAAATGAAAACATGTCTTGTTGTAGATGATAGCCGCGTTGTGCGAAAGGTCGCTCGTCGTATTGTTGAGGATTTAGGATTTCAAGCCATTGAAGCCGAAGATGGCGTTTTTGCACTGGCTGAATGCCGAAAGGCCATGCCGACCTGTGTGTTATTAGATTGGAATATGCCCAATATGACAGGGATTGAATTTTTAGAGGCGCTGCGTAAAGAGCCAAACGGGAGTGATCCAAAAGTTATTTTTTGCACAACGGAAAATGACATGGAATTTATTCAACGTGCGCTTCAGGCCGGGGCAAATGAATATATTATGAAACCATTCGACAGCGATATTGTACAAACAAAATTCCAACAAGTTGGCCTTGTTTAATGGCCAAAATTCGCGTTCTTCACGTTGATGATTCCGCGGTCATTCGCGGAATTATATCGCGTATCCTTGAGGGGGATGACGCGATTGAATTGGTTGCATCCGCCTCAGATGGTCAAAAAGGTGTCGATGCCTATAAAGAGCACAAACCCGATGTTGTGATCATGGATATTGAAATGCCCGTTATGGACGGCATCACCGCATTGGGTGAAATCATCAAACACGACCGCAAGGCCAAGGTGATTATGTGTTCAACATTAAGTGTTGATAATGCGGAAATTACAATGCGTGCCATGAAAATTGGTGCGATTGATTATATTGCAAAACCAACAAGCGCAGGCCAGGTGAGTGGTTCAGCAGAATTTAAAGAGCATCTTTTACGTCTGGTTAAAAATATTAAAGGCACTATCAAATCGGATGATACGGCCAAACCAAAATTGTATAAAAATGAAGTTGTTTTAAGGGCAAAGCCACCCTTGCATTGGCATGCATCAGTTGTTGCAGTAGGCAGTTCAACGGGTGGTCCACAGGCTCTGTTTGAATTTATGAAACAATTAAAAGGGATTAATTTACCTGTTGTGATTACACAACATATGCCACCAACATTTACAACATTATTGGCCAAACATATTTCATCACAAGCAGGTTTTGAATGTGCCGAAGCCGAATCGGGTATGCCTCTTGAAAAAGGGAAGGCGTTACTTGCGCCTGGCGGTAAACATATGGAATTTACAAAAAATTCAATGGGGCAGGTGGTTGTGAATTTGACTGACGGTCCACAAGAAAATTTTTGTAAGCCAGCGGTTGATCCGATGTGTCGATCACTGGAAAAATACTATAGTGGAAAAATATTATCCGTTATTTTAACGGGTATGGGACAGGACGGCACAGAGGGTGCAAGAAAAATAATTGAATCTGGTGGGTATTGTGTTGCCCAAGACGAGGCAACAAGTGTTGTTTGGGGCATGCCGGGGTCGGTTGCGACACAAGGGTTATGCAGTGCGGTTTTACCATTGAATGATATTGCACCATGGGTTAAAGAACATATTTAAAGAAAAAGAAAAAACATGACAATCGCACAAACGGATTTTGATTACCTGAAAGATTTTTTATATAAGGAATCTGGTTTATCTATTACGATTGAAAAGGCATATTTATTGGAATCTCGTTTGTCACCCGTTATCAAAAAACTTGATTTGGGGGGAATTGCCGATGTCGTATCCAAAATGAAATCAGGCGATGCCGGGGTTAAGCACGACGTGGTTGAATCAATGACCACGAATGAAACTTTTTTCTTTCGTGATAATCACCCGTTTGAGCGGTTCACGGATGTTGTCCTCCCTAAAATCATGCAAACAAAACCGGCGGGATCGACAATACGTATTTGGTGCGCGGCATGTTCCAGCGGGCAAGAGCCGTATTCATTGGCAATGTTGTTAAAGGAAAATCAGGCAAAATTTGGTGCCTATAAATTTGAAATTATCGCGACAGATTTATCAGAGGATATTCTAACAATTGCACGAAACGCGAAATACTCACAATTCGAGGTGCAACGCGGAATGCCAATCACAATGTTGGTGAAATATTTCACACAAAAGGGATCAGATTGGTTTTTAAATGATGATATTAAAAACATGGTGCGATTTGAAAAATTTAATCTGCTGAACCCTATGGGTAAATACGGCATGTTGGATATTATTTATTGCCGCAATGTTTTGATTTATTTTGATGCTCAAACCAAAGGCAAGGTTTTGGCCGAATTATATGGTCATTGCGCCAGGCATGGATTTTTATTTTTGGGCGGTGCCGAAACGGTTGTTGGGATAACCGATAAATTTAAACCAATGCCAGGTGAAAGAGGGCTTTATATCCCTCACGACTCAATATACTCTTAAGGGTATGAGAGACGCCAAATCCGAAATTCTAAAATTCTGGTTCGAGGAAACAAAACCCGCCCAGTGGTTTCAAAAAAATCCTGATTTTGATAATGAAATCGCCGCCCGTTTTGAGGGGGATTACACCCTTGCGATGCAAGATATTTACGATGGGTGGATCGATAGCGCAAAAGGGTGCTTGGCACTTATTATCTTGCTCGACCAATTTCCACGCAATATGTATCGCGATACGCCAAAAATGTTCGCCAGCGACCATAAGGCATTGAATATCGCCAATCATGTTATTGATAAAAAATTCGATACAATGATGACGCTGAATGAAAAGGTTTTTGCCTATTTACCATTTGAACATAGCGAGGATATGGCCGACCAAGAAACATCCCTGCGGTTATTCAAACCAACACAGGATGATGATCCGACATATTATACCTATGCCAAGCGTCACTATGATGTGATTAAAAAATTCGGTCGCTTTCCCCACCGTAACGATATTTTGGAACGTCAAAACACAAAATTAGAAGAAGAATATTTAGCGCAACCCGATAGTGGGTTTTAAAATTTTAATTTGGGGTGTCGTGGATCGTGCATTGGATAGTTTATAGCTCTATCTTCACCAAGAATTGCCATTCCATTAAATTGTTGTCCAACTGCTGCTCTGCCTGCTTTTAATTTTGGATTTAGGTTAGGACGATGAGCATATTTGCCGATATAAAATTCACCAGTAGATTCTCTTTTTCTTGAACCTGATTCTGTTGCGGAGGCGTTATGAGCAATTGCGTGCAAATAATTTGGTAAATGCGTAGCATGCTTTGGGTGCATGGATGTAACTGAAGTGTGACGTAATAAGCATTCATCCAATTCATCAAAGATCTTTTTTATGGATGGATCAACTCTATTCCTATACCCATTTATATATTGAGAAAGAGGTTCAAGATCGCAATAAATAATGACTTTATCGGTGTAAGAAATCTTTTGAAGTTCATTAAGCGCAACGATAACGGCCATAGCTTCGGCGGCTTGAGACCCATATGAAGATATCTTTGGCGCCCTAAAGGCACCGGATGTAACAACAAAATTGTATTCACCATTATCATTTTTTTCTTTAATACGAATACAGCCAACCCCAATATTTTTGTAGGCATAACTTCCATCAGTAATGATTTCAACCACGTTCATTATTTATTATTAACATATTTATAAAGAGTATTCAACAAAAAACCCCATGAAAATCACGGGGTTTTAAAATCTTGATTTAGAAGTGTTTCAAAAAACGGATCAATTAAAATCCTTGTTTTTCGCGACGCTTACGCTCGTCTTTGCGCGCGCGACGAACCGCTTCGGCCTTTAGGCGTTTTTTCTTCTCTCCATTATTTTCAAAATGGCGACGTTCTTTCATTTCACGGAAAAGTCCTTCCCGTTGCATTTTCTTTTTCAAAACGCGTAATGCTTGTTCGACATTATTGTCATGCACATTAACCTGTACGATTGTTCTCACACTCCCTTCTTATATATCTAAGTGTTTCAGCGGTATAAATACCGTTAAACATACAGTATTGCAAGGAATAATTAAGAAACAGGTAAGAAAGACAAAACCCTTGGCGGTTTGTCATCTTGGCGGTATAAATAACCATGCGATATTTATTTTTATTATTTTTGTTATTCCCTCTCACACTCAATGCGCAATCCTATGGCATTGCCATGCATGGCGCGCCCAAATATGCGGATGGGTTTACCCATTTTGAGTATGTAAACGCGGACGCGCCAAAGGGTGGGGCATATGTTGATGCGACCATCGGCACATTTGATTCCCTGAATGGATTTATAACCAAGGGTGTACCCGCCAGCGGATTGGGTTTGATTTATCAATCATTGATGAGTTCAAGCGCGGATGAGGCCTTTTCAAAATATGGCGATATTGCAAAATCAATTACCGTTGCGGATGATAAATTATCAACAACATTTGAAATTCATGACAACGCCGTTTGGCATGACGGGCAACCCATCACGGCCGATGATGTGATTTGGACATTTAATATTTTAATGGAAAAGGGCGCACCATTTTACAAGGCCTATTACGCCGATATTGAAAATGTTACAGGCGGTGGAAAAACCGTGATATTTAATTTTAAAACGGCGGAGAATAAAGAGCTTCCCTTAATTGCCGCGGCAATGACGATTTTACCCAAACATTATTGGGAAACGCGCGAATTTGATAAAACAACGTTTGAGCCGCCATTAGGGTCAGGGCCATATAAAATTTCAAAAATTGATAATGGGAAATCCATTACATATGAACGCGTCAAAAATTGGTGGGCGGCGGATTTACCCGTCAATAAGGGACGTTATAATTTTGATACAATATCCATTCAATATTACCGTGATGCAACGGTTGCGTTAGAGGCATTATTCGCCAATGAATATGATATCCGCGAGGAATATATCGCCAAAACATGGGCCACAGGATACAACAACGATATCGTCAATTCAGGACGTATTGTTAAGGAGGTTATTCGTCACCAGAAACCAGCGGGCATGCAGGCCTTTATCATGAATAACCGCCGTGGTGTTTTTGCGGACAGGGATGTTCGACGCGCCCTGCAATTGGCGTTCGATTATGAATGGTCAAACAAAAAATTCGCCTTTGATGCCTATACACGCACCGACAGTTATTTTGAAAATTCCGAATTGGCATCCAGCGGTATTCCAATGGGGCGTGAATTGGAAATATTGAGCGAATTTCGTGATCAATTGCCATCTGAATTATTCACAACACCCTATACAAACCCTGTGACGGATGGCTCAGGAAATAACCGTGACCAATTGCGCATGGGGATGCAGATTTTAGAGGATGCAGGCTATAAATTAGGCGACGATAAAATACGTGTGCATGAAAAAACAGGACAGCGATTGTCATTTGAAATTATGCATCGTCAGGCGGAGTTCGAACGATGGGTGCTCCCCTTTATCCGCAACCTCAAACGCATGGGGGTTGAGGCCAATTTCCGCGTTGTCGACACACCGCAATTTGTTGATCGCATGACCAATTTTGATTTTGATATGACGGTTGGTGGTGCAGGGCAATCATTGTCACCCGGTAATGAACAATTAGAATATTGGCATTCATCCAAGGCCGATATGCCCGGATCGCGCAATCATATGGGGATTAAAAATCCTGTCGTTGATGCGTTGGTGATGCAGGTGATTAACGCCCCAACCCGTGAGGAATTGGTGCACCGCACCCGTGCGCTTGATCGTGTTTTATTGTGGGGATATCACGCCATTCCGCAATGGCACATTAATTCATGGCGCGTGGCGCATTGGGATAAATTTGGTAAACCAGATGTTCAGGCACCTTATGATTTAGGTGCGATGGATACATGGTGGGTGAAGGAGACAGAGTGATGATAAAGCTAAAACAAATATTTTCGATGTTTGGTTTAAATCGCCAACCACAAGAAAAAGAAGAAATACCGTTAAATGTTGAGCGTCAAAGACAAGACCAATGGCTTGAGACATTAAATATTCCTGTTGGTGGAAAAAGATGGGAACTGTAATTCCATCATGAAAATCGCAATTATCATCCCTGCGCGTTATGGATCAACTCGGTTCGAGGGTAAACCGCTTGCGTTGATTAATGGGAAGGCGATGATTGACCACACAATCGATGTGGCGATTGAGGCAGCAAAGGGGTATAAGGATATCGCCGTGATTGTGGCCACCGATGATGAGCGCATCAAAACCCATTGTGAATCACAGGGGCGTGATGTGTTGATGACATCCGATACATGCAAAACGGGGTCTGATCGTGTGTTAGAGGCGGCAATAAAATTGTCGAATGAACCTGATATTGTGATTAATTTGCAAGGGGATGCGCCCCTCACACCCGTATCGGCACTTAAAAAAGTTATCCGTGAATTTTCGGCTAATCCTGATGCTCAGGTCGTTACACCCGTCCAACAATTGCCTTGGGATGCGCTGGATAAATTACGTCGTAACAAACAAACAACGCCTTTCACGGGCACAACGGCCGTGCTCAATAAAAATAACAAGGCGATGTGGTTTTCAAAAACTATTTTGCCTGCGATGCGGAAGGAAGATAAATATCGTCATGGTGGTGCGCTATCCCCTGTTTATCAACATCTGGGTCTCTATGGGTATCGTCTTGATATCCTCAAAAAATTCGTGAATTTGCCCGAGGGAAAATACGAAGAATTAGAGGGGTTGGAGCAACTCCGCTTTCTTGAAAATGATATCCCCATTCAATGTGTTGAAGTGGACGCCAACGAAGTTATTCACAGTGGCGTCGATTCCCCAGAAGATATCCCAAGAGCGGAAAGTTTATTGAGGAGTCGATGTTAGTGAACAAGTATGGTGATTTTAGGATTGTTTAAAGGATCTGCTTCATACGAATAACCTTCATGAATGAAAATGCATGTTTCACCATCTCTTGTGCCTGTGACTTTCAGACTTTCAGTACCAGTAAATCGAGTTTTTTTATAATTCATTGGTGAAATTGGTTGTCCAGCTTCATTAACTGCAACACCGGCAAAAACACCTGTGATGCTAATAACACTGCCTCTATGGATTTCTTCACCATTTATATCTTTCATTAGCTTAATTTATTCTAAAGCATTAACCTATGTCAATTTTTATTTTACCTTCGTGACTTCGTGACTTCGTGGTAAAAATAAAACATGACAAAACTCCTCATCATCCGTCATGGAAATACGTTCAACCCCGATGAAACACCGCGTCGTGTTGGATGTCGAACCGATATTCCGTTGGTGCAATCAGGCGTGACACAGGCGCGTGCGCTTGGCGCGTATATCAAACGCGAGGGGCTTATTCCCGATTCAATATATGCCTCTGAATTACAACGCGCGCAACAAACCGCGCAAATTATGACGCGTGACGCGGGTTTAAATATTGAAATTCAAACCGACAAAACATTCAACGAAATCGATCATGGCGCGGATGAAAATAAAACCGAGGCTGACATTATTGCGCGTATTGGTAAAAAATCTCTGGAAGATTGGGATGATTATAATGTCGTGCCCGATGGGTGGGATGTTGATCCCCGCGCGGTGCAACAATCATGGATTGATTTTGCCAATAATTGCATTCAAGCGCGTGATGGGCAAACGACATGTGTTGTAAGCAGCGGAGGCATTATCCGCTTTGCGCCTATCTTGCTTTCATCACCTATTGATAATCCAAAGGTCAAAACCGCATCCATGTCTTTGTTTGAACATGACGGTGAACAATGGACATGTTTGTTTTGGAACAAGCGCCCTGAATAGGATATAGTTTTTTTATGGCTTCCTATATCCTTCGTCGATTATTGCTTATGATCCCAACATTGTTTGGGATTATTTTGATTAATTTTCTAATTGTTCAGGCCGCGCCCGGTGGACCTGTTGAGCAAATGATTGCCAAGGCACAAGGATTGGGCAGCGACGCCACGGCACGTATCAGCGGTTCAACAGGCGCAGAGGTTGGTAACCTTAATCAACAGGTTGGTGAATCATTGGGCGCATCCACGGGTGCATCATCAAAATATCGTGGGGCACAAGGGTTGCCCCCTGAATTCATTGAGCAAATGGAAAAACAATTCGGGTTTGATAAACCCATGCATGAACGATTTTTCCTGATGATTACAAATTATCTGAAGTTTGATTTTGGCGAGAGCTATTACAGGGATGTATCCGTCATTGATTTGGTGATTGAAAAACTGCCCGTGTCTATTTCTCTGGGGCTTTGGTCAACGCTTATTATTTATCTCATATCTATTCCACTGGGTATTAAAAAGGCGATGAAGGATGGCGAAAAATTTGATATTTGGAGCAGTGGGGTGATTTTCATTGGGTACGCCATCCCATCATTTTTATTCGCAATATTATTGATTATTTTATTCGCGGGTGGACGGTATTTTGATATTTTCCCCCTGCGTGGTCTGACATCCGATGGGTTTGAGGACATGACACTCATTCAACAAATGATGGATTATGCGTGGCATATGGTCTTGCCCGTTGCCGCGATGGTGGTGAGTGGATTTGCCGGTTTAACCATGTTGACCAAAAATTCATTTCTGGATGAAATTAACAAACAATATGTTTTAACCGCCCGCGCCAAGGGTTTAAAGGAACGCGCCGTATTATATAAACATGTGTTTCGTAACGCGATGTTGATTGTGATTGCGGGTTTCCCATCTGCGTTCATGAGCATCTTTTTTACAGGGGCGCTGTTGATTGAGGTTATCTTCTCACTTGATGGTTTAGGATTGTTAGGCTTTGAAAGCACAATCAACCGTGATTACCCCGTGATGTTTGGAACGCTCTTTATCTTTACCCTGATGGGGTTGGTGTTGAAATTAGTGTCCGACATTACATACGTTCTGGTCGACCCACGCATTAATTTTGAAGGGCGAGGGTAGATAGGATGGTAGGATTTAAGGATAGCAGGATAGCAGGAAGTTCGTCATTGCGAGGGAGCATCGCGACCGCGGCAATCCATAGGCTATCTCTTTTTAACACGAAGTTCACGAAGAAACGCGAAGTTTTTTTATTCAATTTTCTTCGCGTCTACTTCGCGCAACTTAGCGAGCTTCGCGTTAAAAAGAAAGGGTATTGAAAAATAATGATAGATTTTTTATCTGCTGTTTTTTTATTAAATAAACGCTCACCCATCACGCAACGTCGTATTCAACAATTCAAGGGCAATCGCCGCGGGTATTGGTCGCTATGGATTTTTATGGTGTTGTTTATTATTACGTTGTGCGCGGAATTGGTGTCTAACGACAAACCAATTTATATTCATTTTGACGGCGGGCATTATTTTCCGATGATCGCCGAATATCCCGAAACGATTTTTGGTGGTGATTTTGAGACCGAGGCCGAATATCGCGATGAATTTGTTGCCGACCTGATCAATGAAAAGGGATGGATGATTTGGCCGATTAATCGCTATTCTTACGACACTATTAATTATAATTTGGATGAACCTGCACCCTCACAACCGACCGCTGATAATTGGTTAGGAACCGACGATCAAGGGCGCGATGTTACGGCGCGGTTGATTTATGGATTTCGCATTTCCATTTTATTCGGCCTTGCCCTGACCATTTTTTCATCGGTCATTGGTATTATCGCGGGCGGAATTCAGGGATATTACGGTGGTTGGGTTGATTTGATTTTTCAACGGTTTATTGAAATTTGGAGCGGCCTGCCTGTCCTGTTTATTATCATCATCATGGCCTCAATCGTCACGCCGACATTTTGGATATTGCTGGGCATTATGCTTTTGTTTTCTTGGACATCATTAATTGATGTTGTTCGTGCCGAATTTTTCCGCGCTCGTAATTTTGACTATGTCCGCGCGGCCAAGGCATTGGGAATATCCAACGTCACAATCATGCGTCGCCATGTGTTACCCAACGCGATGGTCGCGACATTAACCCTCATGCCGTTCATATTAACGGGGTCTATTACGATTTTAACATCCTTGGATTTTTTAGGGTTCGGCCTACCCCCCGGATCACCATCATTGGGTGAATTATTGGCGCAGGGGAAAAATAATCTCCACGCCCCTTGGTTGGGTCTGGCGGCATTTTTCTCACTGGCGATTATGTTGACACTTTTAACATTCATAGGTGAAGCAGTACGCGACGCATTCGACCCCAGAAAAACAGGGTTATAATTTCAACAAAACATGCTACATAAATAACCATGCAAAATAATAAATCATTAGAGACCACAAACTGGGTTGGAATTCAAACATTGGCGCAAAAGGAAGTGGGGCGTTTTTTGAACGTTTATTTGCAAACCATTATTGCGCCTGTGGTGACGACCATTTTATTTTATATCATCTTTACGTTGGCGTTTGGTGAAAACACAGGGCGCGGCATTGCGGGTGTGCCGTACATGGAATTTCTTGTCCCCGGTTTGATTATGATGTCGATGGCACAAAGCGCATTTGCAAACACATCATCATCCTTGGTGATTGGTAAGGTGCAGGGGAATATCATTGATGTTTTGATGCCCCCATTCGCACCGTGGGAAATTTTAACAGGGTATGTCATTGGCGGCGTTGTGCGTGGAATGATTGTTGGTTTGGTGTCCGTACTCATCCTTGTACCGTTTGTCGGCATGACCGTGCTTAACCCGTTATCCCTTATTGTGTTTGGGTTTTTGGGCGCGTCCATGTTGGCGTTATTGGGTATTGTTGGTGGAATTTGGTCAAGCAAATTTGACCACATCGCCGCGGTGACAAATTTTGTTGTCATGCCCCTGACATTTTTATCAGGCACATTTTACAGCATCGAGCGGCTAAGCCCCTTTTGGCAGGATGTCGCGCACGCCAATCCATTTTTCTATATGATTGATG
>CAYGLI010000002.1:55146-67580 GCA_964350795.1 uncultured Micavibrio sp. | reverse complement strand
GAACGGCCGCATTAATACGTTGAATCCACAATGCGCGGAAATTACGTTTTTTATTACGACGGTCACGATATGCGTACTGGCCTGCCTTTTCAACAGCCTGAACCGCGGTGCGGAAACAATTTTTACGACGGCCGTAGTAACCCTTGGCCTTTGTGATTACCTTACGGTGTCTTGCGTGGGACGATGCCCCTCCTTTAACGCGTGCCATTATTTCTGCCCTCCATTATCATTAGAAACGCGTGTAGTGCGTGATGCCTTCTTACGCTGATATGGCATAAAGCAACGCAATACAATGCGTGTATCAGGTGTAGACAAAATATGTGTCCCACGTGCCTGACGCTTACGTTTCGTTGGTTTGTTCATTAACATGTGGCGCGTATTTGCGGCCTTCACTTTAATCTTTCCAGATTTAGTGACGCGAAAGCGTTTTTTAACGCTTGATTTCGTCTTCATTTTTGGCATTTCATACATCCTTGTTAAAAAGGTTAAAATTAAGAAATACTGGGCATGCCTTTCGCCCGCATTTCAACAGTTATGGTGTTATAAGCGATAATCGCTCATAAATGCAAGGAGTTTTTTAGCCACCCTCAACCAAGGGATCAATATATTGCACTTCCATGTCCCATGGAAAATAAACCCATGTGTCTTGGGAGACTTCGATAATAAAATCATCGGTTGTCGGCACGCCCTGTGGTTTGGCATAGACACATGCGTAGTGTGATTTTGGTAAATGGTCACGTATTAATTTGTACGTATTCCCCGTATCAACCAAATCATCAATCACCAACCATCCAGAACCGTCACCAATATGCGCAAGGTCTTTTAAGACATTGGCGTCGCCTTGGTTTTTATGATCATACGATGCAACACAAAATGTTTCAATCATCCGCAAATTCAATTCACGCGCCACGATACATGCGGGAATCATTCCCCCACGTGTCACGGCAACAATGCCCTTGAACGTTTGCCCAGTTTCATGGAGTTTCCAAGCCAATGCCTTTGCATCGCGATGAATTTGATCCCATGTCACATTATATTTTTTTGCGTTTTCGGTCATTTTGACGATTCCTATGCGGTTAAAGATATTTATTAGCATGTACGATGAAGTATTTCACGTTATTTTTTGGCTACTTGAACGAATATAAAAAAGATGTAACCATAAGTATATATTTAGTAGAGGAATGTTGACTTATGAATAAAACTGCAGATGATTTAAAAGAGATAAATGCAGAGGGTGAAGTTGCAATGCTGATTCCTCTTGTTAAAAGTTTGGAAATAAAAGCGACATCAATTATTTTATCTTGCTTATCCTCCGTTAAAGAATTTGCTGAGCAGGTTTTGAACCCAATAGGAGTGTCCGCTGGCGTGAGAAGCAAGATAAGTGTCTACACAGAGGTGCGTTTTCAGAACAAATTTGATAAAATTAATTTACGTCCAGATGGCTTGATTGTTGTAAGAAACGGGAAGAAGGTATGGCGTGCTTTAATAGAATCTAAAATTGGCAGTAATCAAATAGAGGAAAGCCAAGTTCGCGATTACATTACGATAGCAAAAAAATCTAAAGTCGATGCAATTATTACAATTTCGAATGAGTATGCCTCTCTCCCTCATCACCATCCTCTATTGTCTAATTTTAAGAAGAATGAATTAAAATCGATTGGTTTGTACCACTGGTCTTGGATGAATCTTGTTACTGAAGCCAATCACCTTATAAAGCAAGATAATATTGAAGATGATGATCAATATTATCTTTTAAAAGAAATGGTGCGTTATTTTATTCATAAAGATTCAGGTGCATCAGAATTTGACAGTATGAATGCAGAGTGGCCAGAAATTATAACAGCCGTAAAAAACGATCAAAAACTTCTTAAGTCATGCGAAAAAGTCCGTAATACTGTGGTTGCTTGGCATCAAGAATCAAGAGATATGTGTCTTGATATTACAAAGAATACAGATGTTCCAATTCCTGCGTTTCTGAAGCTCTCTCGTGCTCATATAAATGACCCAGTCAAACGCATAGAAGATGATATTGACCAACTTGTCCAAAACTATTCATTAACAAGCCATCTTGATATTCCAAATACAGCATCAGAGTTAAAAGTTAATGTTAATATTTCGAAACGTACAATTAGTTATTCTATGTCTGTTGATGCCCCAAGCGATAAAAAACGCAATAGCGCAAAGTTGAATTGGTTATTGAGACAGCTTAAGGGAATCAAGACAGAAAATATTATGATAGAAGGGGTGACCTTTGGAAAAACTGAAAATCGTCTTTGTTTTTTATCAGATATATTAGAAGATGAAAGAAATATATTAGGCGATAGTGAAAAGGACTACACATTCACAGCCTTCAATATTTTAATGAATATTGGTATTGGTGCTAAATTTTCATCTAGAAAAGGTTTTATATTGGATCTTGAAAAAAACCTTTTAGAATTTTACAAAAATATTGGTGAAAATTTGAAGCAACCTGTTGCAGAACCACCAAAGGTTATTGCCACCTAATGCGCGTCTGACCAGTTTTTAGCAGAGCCAGCCTCGGCAATCAAGGGGATATCAAGGTCGATGATGTTTTCCATGATGTCTTTGATTTTTGCGCTTTCAGATTCAATTTTATCATCATCGATTTCAAAAATGAGTTCATCGTGAACTTGGAGCAGCATTCGCGCTTCAATGTCGCCATCCTGTATCGCGCGGTCAATTAGTATCATCGCACGTTTCATGATGTCGGCGGCGGTTCCTTGGACGGGGGCGTTAATCGCCGCGCGTTCAGCGCCTGATTTAATCATATGGTTTTTGTCGTTTATGCCACGCATATGGGCGCGTCGTCCGTATAATGTTTCGACATATCCGTTGTCATGGGCGAATGCCTTTGTTTCCTCCATAAAATTCGCTAATTCGGGGAAGCGTTGGAAATAGAGTTTGATATATTGCGATGCCTCGGATGTTTCGATATTCAATTGTTTCGCCAATCCAAAACCCGATATACCATAGATAATTCCGAAATTAATCGCCTTGGCCTTACGGCGTGTTTCGCCATCCATTTTGTCGAGCGGAATACCAAATACTTCGGATGCCGTAATCGCGTGAATATCGTGTCCGTCAATAAAGGCCTGTTTCAATCGTGGAATATCCGCCATTTCCGCAATCAAACGCAATTCGACTTGGGAATAATCAATCGCGACAATTGATTTGCCCGCGGGCGCGACAAAGGCCGTGCGGATTTTTCTGCCTGCCTCGGTACGAATAGGAATATTTTGCAAATTGGGATCGGATGACGCCAAACGCCCCGTGGATGTTCCCGCCAATGAATAGGATGTATGGACACGTCCCTTTATAATTTGTTCCTGCAATGCATCCGTATAGGTGGATTTTAGTTTCGACAATCCGCGATGGTCGAGGATTTTTTGAACGATCGGGTTTGCAGGGGCTAGGTCTTCGAGGATACTCACATTCGTTGACCAATCGCCTGTTTTGGTTTTTTTACCACCTTGCAATCCCATTTGATTAAACAACACCTCGCCAACTTGTTTGGGGGATGCGATGTTAAATGGTGAGCCTGCCTCGTCTTGGATTTCTTTTTCCAACTTCACAAGGTCGGTGGCGAATTGATTGCTCATTTCATTGAGGATTTGTCTGTCAACCTCAATCCCCGCCATTTCCATGCGGCCTATGACATCAATTAATGGGCGGTCTAATTGTTCATAAACGGAAATCATTCCCGATTGAATCAATTTTGGTTTTAATTCATGCCATAGGCGAAGCGTGATGTCGGCATCCTCCGCCGCATAATCCAAGGCCTTGTCCAAGGACACATAATCAAATGTCACTTGTGATTTTCCTGTGCCTGCGACTTCCTTGTACGGAATGGGTGCATGATCAAAATATTTTTTGGACAACTCATCCATGCCATGCCCATGCGAGCCCGCATCCAAAACATAGGATAACATCATAGTGTCATCAATGGGCGCAACATTAATGCCATGCGCCATCAACATTTGCCAATCATATTTGGCATTTTGTGCGATTTTGAGGATGGATGGATCTTCTAAATAAGGCTTAATCACCGCCAGCGCATCGGTCATTCGAATTTGTTTGATATCTTCACCACCACCAAGCAAATCAACGGCTTCACCTTTATGTTGAAGGGGGATATAGGCGGCCTTTCCAACCTCACTGGATATCGATATCCCAACCAATTCCGCCTTTGACGGTGTGATGGATGTTGTTTCGGTATCGAATGATAAAATGCCTTTGCGTTTTGCATCGTCTAGCCAAGTTTTGAGCGTGTCCATATCATCAATCAGCGTATATTTATTATTCGCAATATCAGGGAAATCATTTTGTGCGGATGCACTCTCACCATTATTATTCGCCACAGGCTTTTGCCCAAGGCGTTTCAAAACACTATTAAACCCTTGAGCAGATAAAAATTCGGCCAGCGTTCCATTATTTGTTTTATGCACCGCCAAATCATCTAAATCATATGGAACATCCACTTGATTATCGAGGGAAACAAGTTTCATCGAAATCCGCGCCGCCTCGGCATTATCGATTAACGCCTCACGCCGTTTGGGTTGTTTGATTTCGTCTGCGCGCGCCAACAATGTTTCCAAATCACCATATTCATTAATCAATTGCGCGGCGGTTTTAATGCCGATTCCTGGCACGCCTGGGACGTTATCCACGCTGTCCCCTGCCAATGCCTGTACGTCCACAACGCGATTGGGTTTGACACCAAATTTTTCGATGACTTCGGATTCATTCATCATCTTACCCTTCATCGGGTCAAACATTTGGACATTGTCATTGACCAATTGCATCAGATCTTTGTCTGAGCTAACGATAGTCACCTTACGCCCTTGTTCAGACGCAATGCGGGCATAAGTGGCGATCAGATCATCGGCCTCAAACCCTTCCATTTCAATAGGTTCCATTCCAAACGCCGTAACGCAATCGCGGATCAAACCAAATTGAGGGATTAAATCATCAGGCGCAGGCGGTCGATGAGCCTTATATTCAGGGTAAATATCATTGCGGAAATTTTTCTTAGCGGCATCGAATATCACGGCGATGTATGGTGCTTCCATTTCATTGAGGAGTTTGACCATCATATTGGTAAAACCAAGCACGGCATTGACGACAACACCATCAGGATTTGTTAGAGGTGGAAGGGCATGATAAGCCCGAAAAATATACGCCGATCCATCAACCAGATAGATGTCTTTGTTGTCTTTTGATGTCATGGATTAGTTATGGCGGAGATTATGTCGGAAGACAAGAGGGAGTATAAGAGGATTTAACTACTGGTTTTCCATTTGAATCAATATCAACTGAGCTATCCTTATATTGTAAAATAGTTGGGTATTGCCATGATTTAAATTGACTTCTATTTGGTTCTTGGCTTCTAAAGGTGTCAATAACGCCTTCGATATCATAATCAGTTGGTAAAAAGTAAACATCACCATTTTCACTAGGTATGTAGCCAAAACTTTGTTGGGCGCTAAGGTTGCACACGTCATGTTCGCCAATAGGTCCAAAATCACCATTCATTATCGATTTTAAAGTATAATCTGTGTAGGCATTATCGTTAATTAGCATCCCATTAAAGGCATTGAGTAAACAATCTTGATTAATTGCCCCATTATATTGCATGAAGCATTGGTGTGCGCCCTCTGTGGTTGAATTATAAATATCCCCTGAGTGCTCAGGATGGGGAACGTTATTATTCTCTCTGTATTTATACAAAATTTGTTCTTTCCAAATTTTTGCCTGCGCTTCTACCATCATACCTATTAAGTATTTCCCATAGAGATTAGCATCGTCTAATTTATTAATGAGATTATTGTCGGTGTGGTATTGGGCAGCGTGTGCAAACTCCTCTACAGCTGTATGGACATATGACGTTATATCGGATATTCCGTTATCAGAAATATTTGCAACATTTAAATCCCAATAATAAATGCCATTTCTTTTTTCGTCATTCCAAAAACAGTAAAAAACATCGTCAGATGCATTTTTTTGAATGATTGATAGCCCTAAATCTGTAGATGATACTTCTCTTGCTATGTTGGAAATAGTTTGTTGGTCTTCTGTTAAACCCATTATGTTGGGATTTAAAGCCTCTGATGCAAGTAAGCATGAGCCGTCATTGGCGAGTGCGCCATAAGCTGTCTCTGGTGTTATATCATCAGCCAACTCAGGCATAACGCCACCAGCTTGCGCGCTTTGTGCAAATGCCACGCATAATAATGTTGCTTTTATAGCCTGCTTCATTATTGATAATTATATCAATAAAGTATGTAAAATTTATTAATTTTTCAACGCATATAATGCAACCGCGGTTGCATTGGACACATTCAATGTCGGCACAGGGCCATCGGTTGGAAGGCTGAGCAGTGCTGTACAATTTTCTTTGACCTTCTGCCTTAACCCCGGGCCTTCGGCGCCCATGACCAGACATGTTTTTTCTGATTTTTGGATTTTTGAAATATCGTCGCCTGTTTCATCCAATCCAACCACGTTGAAAAAATTATCCTGTAATTGTTCGATGGCGCGTGACAAATTGACCTCGCGGATGATGGGCACATATTCCAATGCACCGCATGCGGCCTTGGCCATGACACCTGTGGCCTCGGGCGCGTGACGCGATTGCACAATAATGGCGGATGCACCAAAGGCACAGGCGGAACGGAGGATCGCACCAACATTATGTGGGTCGGTGACTTGGTCAAGCATGACAACCATCATATTATCCATAGATTTTGATTTAATCGCGATGTCGGATAAAAATACCTCGTCCAATGGTGAACATTGAATGGCGATCCCTTGGTGAACCGCGCCCGTGGGTAATCGTTTTTCAAATACGGACCGCTCAACACTATCAGGGCTGGGACGGCGAAGGCCCTTTGCGACGCCCCATTCATCCACTAATTTCTGGTTTTTATCCGTGATTAACAGTGAATGAATTTGACGGTCTGGGTTCAACCATGCCTCGCGCACGGCATGTGTGCCCCATAACCATTCTGTATTTTTAATTTGTGATTTTTGCATGACGTATTATTAAACCACAGAGGCACAGAGGTCACGGAGTATTTTCGTTTTAAAAAACTTTGCGTGACTTTGCGTGACTTTGCGTTTAAAAATTTTATCATGTTCAATCCAAAAATTGCCGCGCTCATTGCCTTTGCCGTATCATTGGTTTTATCCATTGCCAAGGCGATTTTGTGGTTGTTTAGTGGGTCTTCGACTGTTCTGGCATCGCTATCAGACTCTATTCAAGATTGCTTTTTATCCGCGACTAATTTTTTCGCGCTTCGGTATGCCATGAAAGAAGCTGACGAAGACCATCGTTATGGCCATGGTAAAATGGAAGGCATTGCCGCCCTTGGCCAAGCGGCCTTTATTTTGGGGTCGTGTGTTTTTATTATTTTAGATGCCATTCGTAATTTCAAACAAGGAACGCCCCCCCAATACCCGATGATGGTTTTGGCCGTTATGATTGGCGCAATTATCCTGAATGCGATTTTGGTTTTTTATCAAAATATGGTGATAAAAAAAACGAATTCATTAGCGATTGAGGCGGACAGGGCGCATTACGCGGGCGACATTGCCATTCATTTGGGTGTTATTATTGCAATATTGTTAAACACCATTATGGAGTGGACGTGGGCTGACCCCGTGATTGCGCTGATGATTGCGGGATGGTTGGTTCATCTGGCATTTAGCGTTGGGCGCAAGGCCATTGATATGTTGATGGATAAGGAATTACCAGACAGTGAGCGTGATGAAATCAAACTAATTATTAAACGCACACGTGGTGTCATATCGCACCATGATTTACGAACCCACCGCCACGGACAAATGACAATGATGTCGTTTGATATCGAGGTTGACCCCGCCTTATCATTTATTGACGCGCATAACATTGCCAAACGGGTTGAGGACAGGTTACACAAGGTTTACCCTGAAGGTGAAATAATGATTCACGTCGACCCCTGCGGTGATATTACAGACAGCCGCCATAAAAGGATTAAAAAGCACCATGTCAAATAGCAATAATATTCTTCTTTGTGACATGGGCGGAACACATGCGCGATTTGCAAAATATGAAGCGCAAGGTGAATATTCATATTTTAAAAAATATCGATTAAATGATTTTGAATCATTCGAGGATATTGTTGAACAATATTATGCATATACACAGAAAAAATATGATGTTTTCTATTTTGCGACAGCATTGATGCCCGTTGGGAAAATTATCGGTTACAAAAAATTCAAAGGTGAACACACATACAACATCAATATGGAGGAACTTCAAACATATTTTAATTGGAAAAACCTTATACACAAAATGGATTCAGAGGCCGCTGGTTTAGGTTTACGGTTACTAAAGTCAGATAAAATAAAAATAATTCTAACGAATACACTTCCCCCTATTAATGACAAAAAAATTCTAATTTCAGTGGGAACGGGTGTTCTACATTGTTTAGTAACAGATCATTTTGTTTCTACTTTCACCGATGGCCATTCGTTGCCAATCACCGTGACCGAAGAGCATCGTAAAATCGAATCTTTTATTCGTCGAAAAAAAGGAGGCGATCTATCGTTGATTATGGAAGATTTTG
This sequence comes from uncultured Micavibrio sp., assembly GCA_964350795.1. Taxonomy (GTDB): domain Bacteria; phylum Pseudomonadota; class Alphaproteobacteria; order Micavibrionales; family UBA1664; genus UBA1664. The sequence continues at coordinate 58,953 of CAYGLI010000002.1, read as the reverse complement.
TATCAGGTCGTGGGCTTCGCGCCATTGCCGAATACACATCCGCCTTTCCAAATGACGATATGTCCCCTGATGAATTTATGCAGGATTTAAAAAATAATCCAGATGCCGTCCGTTTATTTTTCGAATTTTTAGGGTTATACGCACATAACATCGTTTCCCTGACTGGATTTTATGGTGGCGTATATTTAACAGGCGGTGTGATTGATAATTTAATAAAAAATAATTTGGTCGATTGGGATGCGTTTGAGCGTTACCTTCGCCCACCTATGTTACCAGTTGTTAATGACCGATTAAACAGCACATCCGTATCCTATGTCCTTCATGATGAATTACCATTATTAGGTTTAACAACCCTTTAAAAAAGAGCTGCATCATTAAGTAATGCAGCCCTGATATCAGTAGTTATTATTTTTTACTGAACAAACTGAATTTGAACGCGTCTATTTTCTTGGTTATCAACGTTATCTTCTGTTGGAACAGGAAGATCACTTTCACCAAGCGCGCTTAAATTCACAATGTTGTTATCAACACTCAAGACAGATAAGATTTGAGAAACCGTTTTTGCACGTTTTTCAGATAATTTTTGGTTATAATCATCACTGCCGCGTGTATCTGTATATCCCGCAACCAAGACATCGCTTGGATTAAACATCCTAATTTCTTGGGCGGCTTGATTCAGTTTTGGACGCTCTGAATCCGCAACATCGGCACTGTTCGTATCGAAATAAATCACATATTCTTTCAGAACTTTTACTGGTTCTTCAAAAATAACTTCTTCCGCAACAGGTTGCTCCTCAATGACTTCTTCTTTTGTGCCACAGGCGTCTTTTATACCTAGGCGCTTAACGCCAAAATCATATCCTTGGCATGCCTCGTCACGATCAAATTCATATTGATATGCTCGGTGCTCTTCAATAGTTTTCCTTTGTTGGCTTAGCTCAGCACCTTCATTTGCAAAGACATTTGATGTCAATAATGTCGACGCCAATAAGGCCATTAACAAAATTTGTGTTTTCATAGTCATATCCTCTCATTAGCTATTCAATAGTGATTATCGAATACGCACTATTCAAATAAATAAACTAGAAATAAGTCTAAAATAAGAAGTATACAACATCTGTAAAAACATCGGGAATAATGGTGGACCCAATCGGTCTCGAACCGACGACCTCTTGCATGCCATGCAAGCGCTCTACCAACTGAGCTATGGGCCCTTAATAAAAAGTATTTATACTGTAAAAAAGTATCTTGGCAAGAAAAAAGGCGGATAAAAACCCGCCTTTTTTAAATTAAATCATAAGATGATTATTTTTTGTTTGCCAAAGCATCACGGATTTCAGTCAGCAAAACAACCTCTGCAGATGGTTTTGCAGGTGCGGCGGCTTCCTCTGCGGCTTCTTTTTCTGCTAACGCTTTCAATTTATTAACAGTGCGAACCAACATAAACACAACAAACGCGACGATAAAAAATTGAATCAACGCATTTGCAAAAACACCATAATTCACTGTTGCTGCGCCCGCCTCTTGTGCCGCGGCAAGTGTTTCATATTCTTCACCACTTAGATTGATGTATAAGGCACTGAAATCAATCCCACCTGTAAATAGGCCGATAAAAGGATTAATAATATCCTTTACCAGTGATGTTACGATTGTCGTAAACGCAGCACCAATGATGATACCAACCGCCATGTCCATGACATTGCCTTTGGCAATAAAGTTCTTGAATTCATTTAACATTTTAGTTTCCCTTTTTTAAAGTTATAGGGTGATTAAAATTATTTTGAATAATAAGTCAAGAGCACTTGTTTTTTTACGCATGAAAATTTATGCTATGCGACAGATAGATATAGTTTAGAAAACGTAATGAAAAATAAAATACTCACAATCACAATTTTAAGTGCACTTTCAACACCGGTAATGGCTGGGTTTGAATTCACTGCACCTATTGAAACACCGCAAAACAATCAAGCACTCACACCGATGTTGAATGAGCAACCACAAATGCCCGCTGTGCCCGCCATCACGGTTGAGCAAACGCCTGTTGCGCCCGTACCAATGATAATATCCGCACCTTCGACGCCTTTGCAGATCGCCCCACAGCCTTCTTTCGCACCCTCCGTTCCAATGAATAGACCAACAGCAATTGCTCCAACACCACCGATGGCGCAACCACAGCCAGCACCCGCCATTCAACAACCATCATCATTGAATGATCTGGCGGTTGGGTTTGGCAAGGATTTGCCCTTGGTAACCGCCATGCGCCAAATTATTCCTGCTGATTACACATATGTCATGGACCAAGATATTGAAACAGGGGCGAGCATTTCTTGGCAAGGGGGGCAACCATGGCCTATTGTTCTTGATAATGCGTTAAGCCAAAAAGGATTAAGAAGTGAAATTGACGGAAAAATTATTCGTATAAAATCACCTGTAATGGCGCAAACGCCATCTGCGCCAATTCAAATTGCATCCGCGCCACAATATCAAGCGCCGCCAATTATGAATGATGCCCAGCCACAATTTAATACTTTCACACCCACACAGCCCGTCCTGCCTGTTCGTAATGTTGCCTCTACACCGCAACCATCAACAGTATTTCCACAGCAAGCTCAGGCGCCTATGAATATTCTTGCCCCGCAATTGCAGGCACAGTCGATTATGATGAACACAACGGAAACCGAAGATTTAGAAAAACTGAATGAATCGATAGTGCCCGACGTGACTCGTGGCGATTGGATGGCCCAGAGCGGGGCGTCCTTAAAAACCGTTTTAGAATCATGGTCTAATATAGAAGGTGTCGATTTGTTTTGGTCTGCTGATTACGATTATTCATTAGCGGGCGATGTCAATATTTCCGGTAATTTCGAAGAGGCGGTAGAAGAAATTCTAACTGGTTTTTCCGCGGCAAAACCAAAGCCCACTGGCCGTTTACATCCCAACCTTCCTCATGGCCCTGCCGTGCTCGTCATTGAAGCAAAAGAAATAACGGATTCTTAGATATTAACATTAGACTGAAAAATTATTAAAAATAAAAAGTCGGCGCTTGCTATGCGATGAAGGTTCTCGTAAACTTTATGATATTTAAAAAAATTTCATATGAAAGTTTTATTACCATGCCTTTGTTGCAAAATTTAAAAAATTATAAAATTATAATTTTCGCCCTGTTCTTTCTTGTGGGATGTGAGCAGGCCCATCTGATCAACGACAATGTGAGGGAGGCTGAAAAAGAGGCGCAAGCAGCGATTGATACAATTTCGCCCGACACCAACCGTCGCACTCCATTGCAAATAGACGATACTCCATGGTATGGCTCAGAAACAATACCAATGAAAAGTGGTAAATCACTTCCACGGCAATTAACATCAGAGAATGCGCTTACATTAACATTTGCCGATCCTGTCAGTTTGGATAACGCCGCTCGGATGATTGAATCCATCACATCTATTCCCGTTCGGATATCGAATAACGTCTACGAATCGTCTCTTGGCTCCATTGCAGCAAAAGAATTTTTGCCGACCGGTGGGCAAGAGGTTTCTGGTGGCCGTATGGTGTGGTCTGGGTCTTTGCAGAATTTATTAAACCAGCTCTCTAATTTTTACAGCTCAGAATGGGATTATGAGAATGGTATAATCGTTTTCACATCTGAAAAAACAAAAACATTTATGTTGAACGCGTTGGCCAATGAAATTGAATTGACCGACAATACATCATCTAGTGGTGGTGGCTCAGAATCGAATGTTCCCGAAATTGAAATTGACGGTACAACGACTTTGGAAATTTGGGGTGAGATCTCTGAAACCGTTGAAA
>CAYGLI010000002.1:0-55136 GCA_964350795.1 uncultured Micavibrio sp. | reverse complement strand
ATTGGTAGTCAAGGAAATGCGACATTCTCTCCTTCAACGGGTGCAATTACGGTAACGGCAAGGGCTGATGTGTTGCGTCGGGTTGAAAATTATCTGCGTTACCAAAACCAAATGCGTCTGCGTCGTGTGGCAATAGCGGTAAAAGTTTTATCGATTGAAACCGCTGATTCTTCAAATTATAGCGTTGATGTTACGGGGCTAATAAAGTCTGCCATTAGTGATAACTACGCCCTTTCCACCGCATCAAACGCCACCTCAGGACTTGGTTTAAATATTATAAAAATCCAATTTTGACAGAGGCTGGACTCGCCTCATCTGGAACAGTTGATTCGGGGACGATCTTGAATAGTGTGCAGGGGGCCTTATCCTCAACATTAACTGCAAGCAAAGGGATTAGGCGTGTAAGTACAGTTCATTCAGGATCTCTAGTCACACTTTCAGACCAGCCTGCACCCCTTCAGGTTTCGCGTCAAATTGCTTACTTAGAGAGAATTTCGTCATCTGGCGGTGATGCGGCTAGTGTTTCACTTGAGCCAGGCACAATTGATGTTGGCCTGTTTATGACTGTTCTTCCAAGAATTGTTGAGAATGATCGAATTCTGATGCGTCTTAGTATCGCCATAACAGATGCGGATAGAAATTTCCGTACATTTGGGACAGGTGATCTTGAAATAGAATTACCTGAGGTTGATACAACTGGATTCCTGCAAAATGCAGTGGTTAGCAACGGTGAGACTATGGTTCTCGCTGGATTTGAGAAAACAATAAATTCTTTGGACAATAATACGAACCCTGTTGGATTGTTGTTTGGTGGTACAAAGGCAACCAATAGAGGTCGTGAGGTTCTCGTTCTCTTAATCAACTCTCGAATACTTCCTGAACAACCTATAACGATTATCGGGCAATAGAAATAGCGATAATGCCAAAAAAAAGACCCTCAAACATAGATAATGATTTGGATCATCTAGACCTTGAAAATAAAGGCCCCGATGAACTACATAGTTACCCCGACGACCTGTTAACGAAAAACGGGAATGGTATTCTTATCTATAATGATAAGAAATTTGCTGTTGGTCTTACATGGCTTACATCTAGTGAATTTGAGGATAATAGTTCCGTCTATAAAAAGGCCAAAGACATTAATTGCGATTTTTACTGTTCAAGGACTTTTGTTAGCCAAAACGGTTTTGGTACAATAAAATTAAAACATAAAATGGGAATGGAATCTGCTGCTGCCACAGCGGCTGATGCCCTTGTTGGTGAATGGCATGGGGTTTTTGCGGCAGATAACGGGTGGCATTACGTTGCCGTCCACTCAGATAATATAGCGCCAGAAGGTGACCTTTTTTTTCTATCAGAAGAAGAAGCCTATAATCATTTTGTGAATGAGGCGAAAAAATACAAGTGGCCTAAAACATATGTTTTGGAATCTTGGAATATTGAGAATAATGATGGACAAATCGATTTTTCACAATTGATTGAGGATATTTCCTCAACAACATTAAAGCCCGCGAACTTAAACGCCTTTTTTGGATCGGCTGCAAATAAAAGCCTCGCTATCATTTCGATACTTTGTATTGGAGGTTTTCTTGCGCTCATGTTTTTATCGCAATCTCTATTTAATCAAATCATCCCTGAACGCGCATCCGCACCCTCGGCAAGGATTGATATTTCCGATGCGCTGACCGTGCCGCCACAAGAACCTGTGTTTAAGGCTGATCCTGTCCAAGAGTTGATAAATAAAACACCAATAACAAATTCTGCTGTTTTTGTAGGCCTCTGTCTTGAAAGTTTTGATGAATTAATGGTTTCAATTCCTGGGTGGTCTTTAGATACAATGAAATGTCGTGGTAACCTTGTTGAGGCGACGTGGAGAAGAGGTATTGGATCACTTGAAACATTGCGGGATAATGTTGATCAATTCCCAGCGGGAGTTAGTAAGACGTACGGCTCAAGTGGTAATTTTTTAGCGTCAAAAATCATCTCTGGCCTGAACAGCTATGACGAACAGCTTGTTTTGTATTCACGTGAAGAAACATTGGTCAATATTAATAATCTTTATAGTGGAATTGGTTCTTTGCAGGTCAAAGATATCGCACCCATGGCGAACGCCAACAACCAACGCCGAAACCAACGTGGATCAAGACAAAATGAACTTATAACCGATGAAAATCAGGAATTAACATTACAAAATCTTCCTGCCTTATCTGTTGTTTTAAAAAGTGATATTTCGCCAATTATTATTAAGAAAAATTTTGACTACCCTGGTTTAAAAATTAACGTGATTGAATGGGATTTAAAAAATGGTGACTGGACATACGATATGCAAGTATACTTATATCCTGATAATTACAAACCAAATGAAAGATTATAGAGGCCAAAATGAGAATGCATAAATTAACTTATTTTTTATTGTTACTCCTTATATCTATAGGAGTAACAACGACAGCGCATTCACAGCTTCCTAATTTTCTTGCTGACTCAATGTCAAGTGATGATGATAGCACCCTACAAGATGAAACGGTTTTAGATTTCACTGAAAATCCATGCCCGGAACCGAAAAGAGCCCTATCCGAAACCCCTAATGACTTAAAAATTATTCAAGAGGATATCACAAGATTTAATCTGTGCCTTCAACGTGCGCAACTTTTAAGTCGATTAAATGACCTTGCCGCCGAAAACCTTGAGACCATCAATTCAACAATGGATGAAAAAATTGAAGCTTTGGTTGGAAATATAGAACCAGTCGTGATGCCTATGCCCCAACCACCAATTCCTGATATGCCCAAAATTGATGATATGACCGAAACAGGTGCAAGCTCTGAACCGTTGCCAATGACACCTGTTGAACCGCTTCCACCCACCGTTCAATACAAATCCGAATCTTGGTCCATCAATGAAATCAAAGGTGTTGGTGGTGTTTTAATTGCAACAATCGAGGATTTGGACGGTAATATCGCCCAAGTTAAAAATGGAGACACAATCCCAGATACCGAAGTGAAGATCGTGAATGTCACGCAAACAAAAGTCCATGTAAGGGACAACAAAGAGGCCATTAAATTAAAATGGAATCAGTAGGAATTAAACATGTTTGATAAATTTTTATCATCCAAGAAAAAAATTGATATCAGTGATTGGGATCCTGAGATTCCATTAACTGTGCTTGGTGGGCCACTTGATCGTGGTGATCAACTTAGAAATTTAGCAGCCTATTTTGCCGATGGCCGATTTGTTGTTTCAAAATCGCACCAAAATAATCCGGCGGTTCTAAGCCTTCTCGCTGAAATCCGATTGCTTGGTTTCCCTTACCCAAAAATAGAAACCACAGACATTAACAAGGTCATGGCATGTTATGACGATACTGATGCTTTCGGCCACTTCCGTGGACGTAAAGACGAGGCGCGGATGCGTCGCGAGGTCTTGGAATTGGTGAATGAAATGTCAAAACGTCGCGCATCCGATATTCACGTCGTTGTGTATGAACAATCATGTATCGTGCGGGCGCGTATTGATGGGTCAATGGAGCATGTGGCCGAATGGCCACCAGAATATGGACATAGTTTTTGCGCCGCGGCCTTTACGATGGCGGATGCGGCGGACGTGAACTATCAACCCTATGAGTATCAGGGTGCGCGTGTATCTAACCGTAAGGATTTACAATTGCCACAGGGCGTTATTTCACTACGTTTACAATTTAATCCAACCGTTTATGACGGTCGCGCGATGATTGTTCGTTTGCTCTATACAACGGATGAAACATCAGCCGGTGATGTTAGCGCACTTGGGTTTACGCCTGAACAATTAGAAGATTTTGAATTTCTACGCGCAAAACCATTCGGAATTAATATCGTTGCGGGGCCAACGGGTCATGGTAAATCCACAACCTTGGTTCGGAATATCACGTCTATTTTACAAGAATATAATTATAATATTGCGTTTTATACGGTTGAAGATCCACCTGAATATCCTATTCCAGGTGCGGTGCAAATGCCCGTCACCAATGCCACAACGGCCGAAGAACGTGCCCGTGAATTTACCAAGGCGATTGCCGCATCCATGCGTTCCAACCCTGACCGTATCATGATTGGTGAGGTGCGTGATGCCGCATCCGCAGGATTGGCGTTTGAGGCCTCAATGACAGGTCACCAAGTATGGACAACATTGCACGCCAATGACGCCTTAACAATTCCATTCCGTTTGCGTGACCTAAAGGTTGAGGATTTTAAATTATCCGACCCAGACTTATTGACGGGTTTGATTTCGCAACGATTAATCCGTGTTTTATGCCCTGATTGTAGCGTTCGCGTTGAGGAAGAAGATTTAAGCCATAATATGTTGGCACGCCTAGAGAAATTAGATGTTATTATCGAAAAAATGCGGGCACATAACCCCAAGGGATGCAAAACATGCGGCGCAGGAAACGGTTATAAAGGGCGTTCTGTTATTGCGGAAATTATTATACCAGACGCTGGTTTCATGGAATTTATCCGTAAGGATGATAAGGTTGGCGCAGAGAAATATTGGCTCACCCACCTTAACGGACGCAATATGATGGAGGCAATGATCGACCGTGTTAAAAAAGGTGACGTTGACCCCCATGATGCGGAACGTATTCTTGGTCCGCTTATTGCACCGATCAGAGGGGATTAAGCGTGCAAATACAGCTACCTGATTTTTTCTATGATATATCAGTCAAATTCGAATTCGGATCTGTCGTTCGTTATAAATTTTATATGAAATTATCCCAATTGTTGGGAAATGGTGTTCCGTTAGACACCGCCCTAGGACAAATTGAACGTATCGCGGCGCGAAAACGCTCTGGTGTTATGGCCTCACTCTATCGTAAATGGCGCCATAACATTGCCAACGGACAAAATTTTGGACAGGTGATGTCACCTTATGTTCCCAGCTCAGAAGCGATTTTGTTAGAAACAGGTGCAAATTCAGGGCGCTTGGTTGAGGCATTAAAGAATACCGCCGAATCCATTGAACAGCAAGGTAAGGTTAAAAAGGCGATTGTAACCGCCGCCGCCTACCCTGGCGTTCTTATCGCCATGTTAATTGCCGCCATGTTAATGTCTGCCTATAGCGTTATTCCAACATTCGAGGAAATTATCCCCGTTGAGGAATGGCAGGGAATTTCATATGCAGTCGCCATATCGGCGGGGTTTATCCGTAATTATTCATTCCTAATCGGTATAGCATTTGTGATGCTGGTTTTTATTATCGGTTTTACAATGCCCCGATGGACATCGAAATCGCGGATCATGTTTGATAATATTCCACCATGGAGCCTGTATAAAATGTGGCAAGGATCATCATTTTTATTGGCGATTTCATCAATGATGGCCGCAGGTGTGAAATTGGACGAAGTTTCCTTGGGTCGAATTTCACGACAATCCGAACCTTATTTGGCGCAACGCATTAAATCCCTTATTCGTTATATCACCGCGGGGGATAATTTGGGCGATGCATTATATAAATGTGGCTATAAATTTCCCGACGAAGAAATTATTGGCGATTTGCAAATTTATGCGAATCTAAGGGGATTTGACCAAAATTTGATCTGGATCACACGATCATGGGTTGATTCGCTTGTTGAAACCGTCACCGTGACGATGAAAATTGTGAATACGGTTATTTTGATGTTAATTGCCCTTGTCATTGGTGCGCTTATCACATCATTTTATGATATTTTCCAACAAATTCAGGTTCAAAGCCAAGCACAATAAGACCATGTCATAACGATAAATCATTAAATAGATAAAATTTTATCTATATTTTATACTTAATTAAATGAATCAGGTTAATCTAATATCTGAATTATCAATGTGGGTTGACTATTTTATTGAACAAGTCACAATATTGATAAGCGTGGTTTTATAGAATAATTATACTTATGATATAAATCACAATAATGGATTATTTAAGGAGGATGATATAATGATCTTAAACACACAAAAAACACAAAAGGGTTTCTCTCTTTTGGAACTACTACTGGTTGTTGCCGTTGGTGCGATCTTGATTTTGGCTGGTCTTGCGATTTATCGTAACATTTCACAAAACACTGAAGTCAACGAAGCATCTCGTTTGATTAATGTTTTAAAACAGGAAAGCCAGAGAATTTTCCAAGGTGAACCAGCATATACTGGGTTGACTAATACTGTTTTGACAAATGCAAACGTTGTTCCAGCGAAATATACAACTGGTGCTGGAGTAATTACGACACCATTCAATACGGTAATTACAGTAACAGTTAATGGTACAAACATAGATGAATTTGATATTTTAGTTAATAATGTTCCACAAGAAGCTTGTCTGAAGCTTGGCTTGGAATATACAGTTAACGATTCTGATTTTGTTAGCGTTACAATTGGTACTACAACTATCACAGCGCCAACAGTTTCAAATGTTAACACCGCTTGTGGAGCAACAGGTGGTAACATAACTTGGGTATTTAACTAATACTTTAGTTAATATTTAATTTACAAAAACCGCTCCTTATGGGCGGTTTTTTTATTTAATCCCCCCTGAATTTAGATAAAATTTTAGATATTCTTAATCATTATATGTCATGATAAAGATATAGGTTAGGATAAAAATGTACAACATGCACAAAAAACAAGACGGTTTTTCGTTGCTCATCGCCCTTTTGGTGGTGGGTGTTGTCACCGGTGTCTTAACGGTATTTATTCAATCGCAAAGCGGTGAGGTAAAGCGAAACGAGGCACGTATCGCCGGATGGGAAGGCGCAGAAATCGCCCGCGCCGCCCGCATTTACGCCCGCAATGAAATGATTATACGCCCTAACCTTGTTGTGGATTTAGACCCCGTAGCAGGAACAGGGCCAGAACTTATCACGGTTAACGACCTTATCAATGATGGTTTATTACCCCCCAATTTCGCACGTATCGATGGCGGTGGTAATGTCATCAATGCCCTTGGGCAACCAATACGTATTTTCATGGCCAATTATCCTGTAAGCGGTGATTCAGCCTTAGAAACAACCGTCCCAACGGCCTATGTCATTTTTGATGATATCCCCACAGTATCACCTAGTGAGGTTCAGGATATTGTCCAATCCATTCGCGCACGTGATGTTGCGGTTTCCGCGCCTGTGTTTAATGGTGCGGCCAATCTGACGGGTGCATGTAATGGTGGTGGGAATACAACCGCATTATGGGATTCAGGATGTTTGGACACGGCGGACTATTTAACATTAACAGGTGGCGCATTTGTTCCAGGAACATTCGTGATACCAGTATGGCGTAGCGAAAGTTTTGACACACGTGCAGTTATGCGCTTCCCTCAACCTGAACAAGCCGGCCTGCAAACCATGTTAACGGATTTGACAATGGCAACTATGAATGATTGTATCGCCGACCCAACACAATTTATAACAACAACAAACGATGATGGAAGCACGTCGCCAACAACATTATGTAGTGCAGTCAGTGATGATTCCGCGACGAATACCGACAATCGTCGCTCTATCCTAAATGTAGCAAATATAGAAAATTCCAATGGGTTGATTATTAATCCACAAGCTAGCCTTGACGTCAATGTTGCTAACGATGGAACGGTGACAATTGACGATCCAACCGCCATAGATTTTAACGAAAATAGCGATTTTATTGTTGCCACCAACTTTGATGGTACAGGTGATGCCCGTATTTTTGGAACAACAACAATTGGTGGTGACTTGGGCGCCGACAAAACAATTACTGTTTTGGATAATTCTGGTGGTACTGCGGGTTCAGCCAGCGTTGGAACTCTCGAAGGGTTTAATTCTATCTCTAACGGCTTGACTGCAAGAAATACAGTAACCTTTGATAATGATATATCCGTGTTAACTGATATTAATGCTGTGAATTTACTTGATGCAACAGAGGTTTCCGCACAGAGCATACAAACAAATACCCCGGCAACGATAAATGTGAATAATTTCGCATTAGTGCCTGATCCAACTTCTCCGGTAACGAGTGTGAATAATCTTGTGGTAACCTCCACCAGTAATATTGCGGGCACATCAGAAAGTTTAATTGTAGAGAGAATTACCGCAGAGAATGTCGATATAGGCGGAACCCTTGATTTATCATCCAATATTTTGGATGTGGAATCAGGAAACATGACGGTTGTGGGAAATGTGTCCTCTACACGCATAGATGTTGGTGATGGTAATCCCAGCACAAGCATCGGCGCGAAATGTGATAACGATTGCCCTAAACGCAGTGTAGTAACACTGTGTAATACACAGCAAGCCGCCGGCCTATGGCCAGTTTTTGGATACACAACATTACAGGATTGTTTAGATGCAAATTAAAAACAATAAAAACGGATTTTCATTGCTTGAATTATTGCTCGTTGTGGGGGTTACCGCAGGGTTGTTCACATTTGTTGCCGTCATTTTAAATGGGTGGGGGAAAAATTCAATTGACCAGCGGGTTTCGAACGAAATGTTACAACTTCAAAACGCCGCGGCAGAATATGTACGGTTTAATATTGATACTATTATTGCAACGGATATACCATTAGTAGGAAATATAGATGAAATTAATATCGCAACGAATATTATCGCAGGTGGATTTTTACCCGCCGGTTATACCGCAACAAATTCATATCGCCAGAATTTAAGAGTGTTCGTACGACATCTAGAAAGTGACAGCATCAATGATAACCTTGTTGAGGTTATTACAATCAGTGATGGTCCGCCAATGGATGATGGACGTTTATTTAATGCCGCGCAAAATGGACAAAATTCAATTGGTATTATTAGTAACCTGAATATCAGCGCAACATGTTGTAACGGTAATATTCAAAGCACATCAGGAACATGGTCTGTCGACCTTGCCGATTTTGCCGCGGTGGTGCCCGCCCTTCCCGCACCTGGTGCCAATGGTGGGTTTATGGCGGCCTATGGATTGGTGAGTGTGAATAATAATATAAGCGACAATTATTTATTCCGTAATACCGTTCCTATGTCACCCCAGTTAAACGTCATGGAAACAGATTTAAATCTTAATAATAATAATATTACAAACGCAGGTATTATTGTTAGTGAAAGTATGGCTCCTGCTGGGGCTGTGACATTTGGTGGGATTGAGGCCGATGGATCATTATCATCCTATGTTTTATCCGTAAGGGATAATTTAACCGTTGGTCAAAATGTTGATGTGAATGAAGGTGGAAATGATTCAAAAGGAAATGTCAGGATATTTGGTGAAGGTACCGCAGCTGTTGATTTTACGGTTAACGGCGCTCTGAATGTACAAACAACAGTTGATCTTACAGACATACTCAACCCCGTAACTTACGAAGGTAACATCTCTGCCAATACATTGACCTTAGATAATCTGGACATTGCTGGCACCACTCGATTAAGTACGGCTAATGCAAATAATGCGAGCCTAACTGCAAACGGGCCTGTCATATTGGATACATTGGGTTTCACAAATGAATATACAGGGGACAATTTACAGGCATTAAATCTGGAGAATGTTGCAACGGTTACAACATCAACAGCATCATTAAGTGATCTGATTATTACAGATCCCTTAACGACAAATTTTCCGTCTAATGTAACCCTGATTGGAAATGCAACCGTAAGTGGCGGAGCGAATATCGGACAATTAAATGCCCTTGGGGAAACAACGATCACGAATATGACGCGCTGTAATACTGGATGTCCAGGATTAGGATTATGATAAAAAATAATAAATCAGGTTTTACATTGCTTGAAACTCTTTTAACCGTGGCGGTTTTAAGTTCGTTATTTCTTGTGATTTTTGATATTTTACGGGATTATACAGATCAAACCATCGCTAAATCCACAGCCAGATACATGGATCAAATCAGCGAATCTATTGTAAGCATCGTAGAAGATCCCGTTCTTTATGAACAAATTTTTGATGAGGCGGATGCACAAGCCAACAACATTCTCAATGTTACAATCAATGATATTTTAACAGGAACTTTTGGTTCGGTTAATCTTCCCAATACAGCTACGTTAAATGCCAATATTGGTAATAGCACACCCCTTAGAACGGGTGTGAATATTATGATTCGTGCTGTACCTGCCGCCACTGCGAACGGATCAAATGCGATAGAGGTCATTGTTGCGACAAACCAAAGAGTTGACGACAATAGAGTCAGATCTGCTGCCGAGTTTTCTGAATTAAATGGTGGTATCTACAGAATTGTGGCCGATGGTATTGAGAGCATTTATAATTCATGGTCCATCAATCCAGCCGTTTTTGTGGGAACACCATGGGCTGCAACGATTGCGGCAAACCCTCCATCGCTCGCAAATGGATCTTATCTGGTTCACTATAAACATGTTGCTTTTGAAAAAGTTGCAGGCGATTACCTTTATCGTGTGAGAGTTCCAGGACAACCTGAATTGAACACATTGTACGCCGATCTCAACATGGGTGGGCAAAACATATTGGGCGCTGATGATATTAACCCTACCGGAAACATTACTTTTGATGGAAAGGCACTTGTGAACGGAACTGTTGATATTACGGCAAATGCCAATTTCAATTCAGGGAATTTCGTTTCATATAACACTGTAACAACAGATACAGCAAACGTACGGAATATTGGTACGGGCCCCTCGCCCAGAGGAAGATTTGGCGTAGAGGGTTTGTTGGATGCCGGCACACTCGATCTTGATGGTGACCTTGATGCAACAACCGCAACATTTAATTCTGGTTTCAATACGAATGCTCGGTTAAATGCCGATACACTCAATGCCGCATCTGTAAATTCGGATAATTCATTTACAAATGTTTTTGGAAGTGCGCCCGCTGCCGCTTCAGTTGATGTCAACGTCATAGACAGTTTTAATGCTGGTGTGTTAACGACCGATACCATGACCATTAACAACAATGGTTCTGTCGGTGCTGTAAACTTGATTATCAATCAGAACGCAACTTTTAACCGAATGGATGCACGGGGTGTTTTTATGAATAGTACGTTCGAGACAAATACTTTTGGAGATTGTGAAAACGGATGTTGATAGATTATTCAAAACGTTTACAATAAAATTATGTTTTTTTGTCATCTCAATAAAATTAGCTTATTGATAACTTTTATTTTTCTATCTATTGGATTAATAAAGGTAGGACACGCGCAAACAAGTTTTCCTGAATTTTCACTCTCGAACGAGCAAGCCACAGCCAACCCTAAGGCCTCAATCAACAAAAAAAATATCGTTTTAGTGAGACCCCTGACAAAAGATATATTAATCTTACAAGAACAAATTAATATCCTTCAGGCGTTAGTTTCACGACAGGCTGAAATTGGTAAAATAGCGGATAATTTTGAAAAAATGGGGATTCCATTTGTTCAACCATCACCAGAACTCAGTGCTTGCAAAAAATTACCGTTTAACCTTCTCTGCCTTTATGCCTTTCCTGATTTAGAAGAACATCAAGTCGTTATCGAGGAAACAGGTCTTCGTGCAAAAAGAAAACAAGAAGAAGCGATGATGATTGCTATCGAAGAATTAACCGCGCAATTACAGGAACAATCAAACAACAATAATAACAATACAAATATTGATATCCTCGCAAATATTGATGATGATATTATCGATAATATTGTCATGAACTTGCCCGAACAAGAAGATTTTGCATGGTCAGATATCCAATGCATTCAATCAAAATGCAGCGCATTATTTGTATCAACTATAGATGATCAAAAACGTGTGCGCGCCAATGTTGGTGACGCCTTGAATGATGATATAAAAGTATCAATGATTAGCCCTTTTAAAATTAGCGCTGTGCGTGATAATGAAACTTTCGAAATTGCCCCACTTCCCTTAGATGGAATCCCAAAGAAAACATCTCGTCCGTCTGATAATAATCGAGCCGCGAATATACAAGCTGCAATTTCACGCAATGCCCCCCCTAATTTTACCAGAGATGATATAGAAACACCTGACTTACCTCAGCCAAGGTCTATTAGCCCAAGTAATACGGATAGTAATGGCCAAGAAACACCCGTTTTATTGGGCCCAACGGGTCTTTTTTAAATAAAAATTACGTAAATATAAAATTTTACTTAAATTTAATATTTGTCTTTTATACTGACTATGTAGTTAAATGATTACATAAAGGTTAGGGATACAGTTATGAAGACTCAGTTTAAGAAAAATTCTTTTATTTTAGCGGGGGTCAGTGCACTGGTTCTGGCATCTTGTTTACCACAAGATGACGCAGTTTTAAGCGAACGCGCACTTGAAAACACAGAATCGCAAATTCAACAATATTCCAAGGCCTTCCATCAATTTACAAATCGATCCATGAATGCATTGGTTAACAGTGCCTTGTGGGACTCGGGCGCTGTTGGCGAAGGTGCAATCGATCTAACGAATGCCGATTTTGGATCACTTAATCTGGGCCAATCTGGCGCATATCTTGCCAGTGCACATTGTAAGGATGCAGGCGGACTATCCTATCATCTCTCATGGTTTAATCAGGCTGATGAAAGTGGTAACGTATCGTTAAAAGGATTAGGATCGGGCAATATTGGACAAGCCAATATGCGCATTAAAAATATGATGCCGCAAGGTAACTTTGGTGTTTTTGATGGTGGTGCTGTGAATATGAGCGATGGTTCAGTTTTTTCATTAGAGGGTGGATGTACAACACTAAACATTCCAACAGGAACGGCCGTGGCGGCAATGTCCCTTCCTACACCAAATAATATGGCCGTGGTGGAGGAAGTCAGAACAATTTTACGAGCTGATGCCTGCGCAAGCGGAGAATCTGGGGGTGTGACACAAAGTATTCAGGCGAAATTTATGAATGATGGCACTATCAGAGATGTTGCATCAGACAAACCATTTGCGACAGAATCAGCATTGATAGACGATGATACCCTATCATGGACTACCATCGCAACAGATTGTCAGGATAACGTTGCTGGGCTTAATCGAGACTCTATGAATGACAGTACAAGTTTAATTGGATCAGGTGTCATTAGAAGTTTTAATGTTGAGACCACAGATAACAATATCGCTGCGGCGCTACAAGAAAATCTTCAAACCGCGAATTGTCGTCGGGTTGCCCTCCTTGATGAAGAAACGGGTGGTCTCAATGAAGAGAGTGAAGAAATTTTCCAAACATGTGGGGATGAAATTGACCTTGCCATGCTTGAAAATTCCGATACTGTCTATTTAATTAATAGGAGAGAAGATTTTTTAACAAGAGGGTGTGGCGAAATTTCAAAATCTTCTTCTCTGTTTAATTCATCAACTGAACACAATTTTGGTGGTCAAATGGCCAATATCAACAGCTCGCAATTAACCATTATGGGATCGCCGGCTCAACTTTCCGGCTCTATTGATATTAAGCAAGTCATAAGCACATGGGAATCAAAAGTGGATATTGGTGATGGAAGCGGTGGAACGACACGCCAATTTGAAACAACAGAATTAGAAGGTGTTTCTATTGATTGTAGCGCACGTGTACAGGCATCGATGACATGTGCACAAATGTACCCAGCGGTTGCCGGTGCAAGTAACGTTACATTATTGAGTGGATCACCAAGAACATACAGCAGCGTTGCACGTATCAGCGGATGGAAAGAGGCTAATGCCCTTATCCCCAATGATGTAAGCTATAGAGGTGGTTGGAATTTGATATCGTCAAGTGATCCATGTATATTCCAAGAACGAACAGTTTCATCAAGTTGTAGTTCAAGAAATATCAGAATATCTGGAGCCGAGAATCGATGGGAATACTCACGGACAACAGAAACAAAAATCCGTACAAATACAGATGGAGTATGGTCTATTGCATCCGCCACATCTTCAACAAGAGAGGATTCTACTTGTAGGCCAGAAGGCGCTGGCTCAAGCGGTGGCGGTGGAGGTGGCGGAGGCTATAAGGGCGATGGAGTGACGGACAGCCGTGGTGAAGGTGGTGGTGGAAGCACCGGATCAAGTGGACACGGCGGCGGCGGAAGTAGCGGTGGAAGTGGAGCCGGCGGCGGAAGTGATAGGTAATATAAACGCTTTTAAATCAATAGTTCTTGGGAAAACCTCATTTTGTGAGGTTTTTTCTTATCAAGATATCACTCATAAATTTTATAACCATCCAAAATTTTACTTGGATTTAATGTTTGTATTTTACACTTATACTCAAAGCACTGATAAAAATATAAATCTGTAATAAACTGTCATTAGAGTTATTTATTCACGACTTATCAGTTTTGAGCGGTAACAAAGGGTTATTTTAAAAATGCATAGAAGAGATTTTATTAAACTTGTTGGTTATATGACCGTTGCGTTGAAAACAGGTCTCTTAACATCTGGTCAGGCCCTATCGGCACAAATGCCCTTAAAATCTACGCTTGGTTTGCATGGATCTATTATCGCCGCAAGCATGAACCCCAAAAGACACGGTGAATTATCGCGGGAAACCCATGACACCGTTTTATCCAGCCTTGATTTAGAGACTGGCCAAACAAATTTTGTCCCAATTGATTTGCACAAGGCGCATGATGTTTTAAAGGTTAAAGATCAATATCTCATTCTTCCCAATGCCGACAGCGCACAATTGGCCATATCCAATTTTTCAGGAAAAGCCGAAAAATTGACTATTAATGGGGGTGATCGTTACATAACGGGTCATGGATTTTATGATGAAAATGAAAATACGGTTATTTTATCCCTGACAAATAGAGATAAAAACAGCAAAGGTGAATTTGCCGTTTTGGATGCGGATAATTATAAATTAATCGAAATCATTGAATCCGATGGATATTCCCCTCACGATATTCAACTGTTTGATAAAAACACACTTGCGGTTTGTAATTATAATGTCAAAAGCGGCGGTTGGAGCAAAGAAGTCAAAAATGACGAAAGCAGTTTATCCTTATATGATAGAAAAACACTCAAATTAAAGGAGACCATCCCAGCCTATAAAAATGCAATGATCAGCCATTCAACGGTGACAAACGATGGTGATTTATTTGCAATTGGATTTCGAGAATTTGATGACCCTGATATTGCAATCCGCGATGCCGATTACATCGAAGATAAATTTGCATCATTTTTTGCGGAAAACCATTCGGAATTATCATCTCAATGGCCCGACATTGCCCAAAATTTAACGATTGCGCGGATTGAGAAATCGGTAAAGGCATTTGGAATACCGCTATTGCCCATGACATTGTCTCATGGTGCATTATCTGGGCTTGAGACAGTCCAATTACCTCATTTTCACCATCGTCGCGCTCAATCAATATGTCATGTGGATGCGACGAACACTGTTTGTATGTCATTTCCAAATTCGAATAGCATTCTTTTATACAACGCCACAACGGGCGTATCACGAAGCGTATCAGGATACGACCTTAATCTAGAGGAGGTTAGAGGGATAAGTCAGGTCGAGGGAACATCATACCTTGCCGTTGCCGGAATTCGCCGTGGCATTACAATCATCGACACAGCATCCGAAAAACAAATTCAACATTATGATGTTCAATTGGGACGCATCATTCATATGCATCACGTTGTGTGATTGCGTGATTCAATAAATAAGGATAATTAACGAGTGTTCACAGCCATAATACGGGCATTCAAATCCTTAATCGCATCATCACGATTAACAACAATATTTGTCGCCGTGGCAAGTGCAATAGCCTCTAGTAGTTTATATTGTTCGTATTCCAAGTTGTTATTGAGTGCCAGTTGGCCACCAATAAATTGCAGCAATTTCACTGGGTTAATAGAGACTAGCTCCTGCATTAAAAACTTAGAATTACTAGAGCCAACAGTCAGTGCTTCATAAAGGCCATTTTTACTTATTCCATTATCAATAGCTTCTGCAATTCTGTCATCGCTCCAACCACCTGCTTCATATCTTTCTCTCAGACTTTTTGCAGCACTCGGCTCCGTTTCTGTCTTCGTTCTATTACCACGTATCATTGAAAACACAGTTTGACCAATAGACAGCTCTGCCTTTAATCTATCTGAATCGATGACCATATTCATCGTTTCCGTATTTGGATCCTCTAATAAATCTGGATTAACACTAATCGGAATGCGGGCATATAAAACATTTCTTAAATAATCAAGATTATCATCAACAATTGGATCCTTATTATAACCTACAGGACGTAGAAGTGATGCAAGCGTTATGTGTTCTGTTCCTGCCCCAGTACAATATGAATTTGCACCTCCATTGCCAGAGGGGTCACATAACGCCCTTGAAATATCAAACATTTTTCTTTGGAAATCGACAAGACCGTTTTCGGAAATCTGACCAGCATTTGAATTAATAAGATCCATACTTTCCTGAATGTCTTCATCAGTTGCTCTTTCTGAATTCTGATAGATTAATTCATTGGACATGTTTCCAGACCCCAATACACAACCACCATCTTCTATACTGATTGCTCTTTTCGTAGTATCTGTATGAGAGACATTCTGATCGCGGACGGTGGCGGTTAAATCGCGTGCGGTTGCAATTGCATTATTATTAGCCTGAAAGGCGGCTTGTACAGTCGTTGCTTGCTCCGCAGATTTTTGGCCATCTATCGAATTTCTTTCTATATGTTTTGAGATATGGTCTATGACGGATTTCTCAGATTCTTTAATCGCGTCTATACTCGCCTTATCAATTGTCTCAACCTGAGCCCTCACATCACCCTGCGCGAAAACACACAATGATATTGCAAAAACGGATGAAAGCAGGAGTATTTTACGCATATGACCTCTATATCAAAACTTTTAATAAAATTTTATCTATTATTAAGAATATCCTATAAACCTTAACAATTTATTATAGTTTACTGCATAAACCATAAAAAACCAGTTTTTTTTGATTTATTGTGATGTTTTGAAAAATTATTGAATATGGATGGTAATCTGTTGCAAAAACGATTAAATTATTGGGTATGACAAACGAAAACCAACAAAAACCACAGCGACCGACGCAACCACAACAACAAGGCACGCCAAAAAACGCCGTGAAACGGCCAAAACCTGACAATGCATCGCCATTGGGCAATGTTGTTATTCGCAATCAATTTTATCGCGATGGGTATCGGACATTGGTTAAAATTGCCCTGTTTCAAACGGTTGCCGTTTTATCGCTTATTGCGACATTTATTATATTTTTAAATATTTATACGCCAACCCGCACTTATTTCGCCACGACCGAGGATGGTCGCGTCGTGCCAATGATTCCATTATCACAGGCAAATTTAAGCCGCCCTGCCCTGTTATCATGGGCAGCGCAGGCCGCGAGCGAGACAATGACGTTTGGTTTCCACGATTATCGCCGTCGCCTTCAGGAATCATCCCGTCATTTCACACGCCGTGGATGGGGCAGTTTTACCAAGGCCTTACAAGATTCAGGAATGATTGAAACAGTCAATGAAAACCGTCAGGTTTTAACCGCAATCCCCCGTTCCGCGCCAACAATTTTGGCCGAAGGGCTTATGCCCAACGGGGTTTACCGATGGGAAGTCGAAATGCCGATGCAGGTCACTTATGAATTGGGTCAAACAAAACGGAGCGATTCGATGAATATTCGGCTTGTTATTGTTCGCGTTCCCAAGCTTGAAAGTGCAAATGGTGTTGGCATTGAGCAATGGATAGCCTATAAAGGGTAAAATAAATAAAAAGAATTAAGTAAAAATGAACATAGTGCCCAAACTCATTTTATTAAGCGGATGTTTTTTGTCCTTAACAACATCCGCATTCGCACAACAATCAGCCAACCCGTTGGATCGATTCCGCACGGATATGGGGCAACAGCCAACACAACAAGTTCCAACGCGTAGTGCCGTTCCACCTGTTGTGACTGGTGATACATTACCCCCTCCTACTATTGGTGGGTTTCAACAACAAGGGTTGAGCCAAGACGAAATCAATAATGCCCTGCAAAATTATAATTTGGGCAATGTTTCCCTCGAGGAACAGCAAGCCGAGGCCGAACGCCAATCACGACGCGCCGCGTTCGAGGCCACGTTAAATGGTGCCCTTCCCCTAACCCCTGATGAAATACTGGAATTATTGGATAGATATCGCGATGTCCGCGAGGCCAGCGAAAGCCGTATTGGCGGTTTCCCTGACCCTGAGGTTGTTTTGCAAACTGTGTCTCTTGACCCTGGCGTGTCCCCACCAATCATTAAATTGTCCCCCGGTCACGTTACAACATTAAATGTTTTGGATGTCACAGGCCAACCATGGCCAATTCAGGATATCAGTTGGGGTGGTAATTTTGAAGTTATCCAACCGCAAGCGGGTGAACATGTTGTGCGTATCAGCCCGATGAAAGCCCACGAAGTTGGAAATTTATCCATTCGTTTGCTTGATTTGAATACACCAATCACATTTTCACTGCGTACCTATTTGGACGAGGTACAATATCGTTTTGATGCACAAATTCCAGAGATGGGCCCTTATTCCGAAACACCATTAATTGATAATTTTGAAATTGGTGCGACGGCTGGTGACCAAGAAATTGTTAAAATATTAAATGGCACGCCGCCCGCAGGCACTGAAAAATTGGACATTAATGGGGTTGATGCCCGTACAACCGCCTATGATTTTAATGGTCAAATTTTTGTACGGACGCCACTCACTCTCTTATCACCAGGGTGGAACAGTTCGATTAAATCCGCCGATGGCACAACTGTTTACACTATTGGAAAATCACCTGTCTTACTATTATCCGATAAGGGTAAAATGGTACGGGCACAAATTGATTATAATTAGGATCTTTTAAACCATGAGCGATTTCGACGACGATTTTGATAATTTTGACGACAATAACTTTGATGATTTCAATCAAAAGGGCTCGTTAAAAGAGGTTTGGCAAAACAATCCTCTGATAAAAATCTTTGTGATTATCGCAGGGATTGTTTTAGTTGTTTCTGCGATATTTATTTTTAGCGGTAGTGGTGATGAACAAGAATCCCGTGTTGGAGCGGGTTTAGACCAAAGCAACGCTTTGGGCGGTGAGGTATCACAAACCTATACAGAGGCCATTGAAGACGTGAATCGTCAACGCCTTGAAACCGCTGTACAAACAGGCTCAAGCACAATTCCAATGATGGTGAACCCAGAAGAACAAGAATTATTATCTGGAAATGAAGACCTCCCTCCTTTTCAGGAATTTGACCCCCTTCAAACATTTCGTGCTGCCGTTGCACCACCCCAACAAGAAGAATCAGCCTTTACAGAGCCTGAACCAACATTGGTAGCGCCAGAACAAATTTTCACGCCGCAACAGATTGCTGCGCCTGCGGCGCCTGCCCCAAGCCCAGAAGCAATACAAGCCTTGGCGCAGGCCATGTCACAAGCAGCTGGCAATATCTTAGGCAATCACGACCCAAGCATACCGCGATTGACGCAAGTGACACCTGAAAATTTCTTGAATCCTGCAACATCATTTAATGAAAATGGAAACCAAATTGGTGGCACTCAATTGGTTGATACAAATGGTGATGGCATACCCGATACCCCACTCAATGCTGGATTTGACAATACATTTGACGACACTCCAATTGAGGATGTGATCGTTGAAACGATCTTAATTCCATCAGGAACAATTAATTACGCTCAGATTTTAATCGAGGCCAACAGCGACGTCCCAGGCCCCGTTTTGGCACAATTAATGTCTGGTCCTCTCAAGGGTGCGCGCTTGATTGGTGCTTTCACTGTTCGAAATAAGGTTCTTGTGCTTTCGTTCAATTCAATTGTTGTTGATGGTATTAATCAACCTGTCAACGCCGTTGCACTTGACCCGAACACAACAATTCCAGGCATCGCGACCGAAGTTGATAACAGATATTTGACACGTGTCATTTTACCAGCCGCCGCGCGTTTTCTTGAGGGTGTAGGATCAGCGATTGCGCAAGATTCAGAAACGACCGTAACCGTATCAGGGGATACTGTGATTGAAGAGCAAGAAGCACTGGATTTGGAGCAAGAAATTGGGCGTGGTGTCGAAGAAGCCTTTACGGAAATTGCGGAATTTATGGAAGACGAAGCGGATGATATAGAGGTTCTTGTCCGTGTTGCGCGCGGCACACCTATAGGTGTATTTTTCACTGAACCAGTGTTGGAGTTACAATAATTATGAGCGATCCCAAAGACATTGAAAATATCGATAACGATTCAACCATCAATGAAATAGATAGTTTTGACGAACCTGATTTTGCGGAATTATCATCTGACGTAGACACATTCAATGAAGAGTTTGATGAACCGTTTGATATGGACGACGATGAAACATCATATGATAATTTTGACGACGATTTTGATGCTCCCTCCCAACCCCAAAAAAGTGGCTTAAATATTTTTAATATCGCAATTGTTGGTATCGCGGTCATAGGTATTGGAGTTTTAGCCTACTCGTTCTTACCTGGAATTTTTGGAGGGGGCAGTGCGGCTACACCACAACCACAACAAAATCTGGCACAACAAAATACGCCTGAAACTGAAGTTGCTGAACAGCCAAGCTTGCTTGATAATCCTGATTTTTTAGCGTCAGATAATGATCGACAACCATCAACAACCAATGATAATGATAATACAGATGAAATTTTTCAGGTTTTAGACGGTGCGCCATCCCTATCCAGTGATGAAATGGATGAAATATTTGCCGCCATCCCTAATGCGCAACAAATTCCTAATCCACCATCAGAGACGGATATTTCTAGTGATACACTACCTATGCCGTCTGATGTCGCCATTGAAATTCCTGATTTAAATAATTTTGATTTGGATACTACGCCTGATCTAGATTTGGATTTAGAGCCAGTCAATGAACCCATAACACCTTTGGAAATAACAAACATTATACCTGAAACACCATCCACCCCCGTTGTTAACACTCAAATTGATGATATTAACGCACGCATTGATTCAATGAATAATTCGATGGAAACATTTATGCAACGGCTGGAAACCCGCCTTGATGCCATGTCATCATCGCCGTCTCAACCACAAACAATCACCGTTGATAATTCCGCACAAATCAATCAATTAACATCCATGATTGAGAACTTGGAATCACGTATCGACTCTATGTCTGCTCAACAAACGGCGGCTACTCCTGTTGTGACATCATCCCCTGCGCCAACTCCACAACCATTGACTCCTATTATAGAGATGGAACCTGAACCTGTTGTTCAAAAAACAGAACCACCGAAAAAAGCCCCAACCGTGTCAAAGGCGGCCAATAAACCATATTCACCACCGCCCCCACAATGGGAATTACGCGGTGCATCAAATGGTCAAGCCATTTTGGCGATGAAAGGCACTCAAAATTTACAAACCGTCACACCCGGGACAAATGTTCGTGGATTGGGACGTGTCACATCCATCGCCATGGAATCTGGACGTTGGGTTGTACGTGCAACAAACGGCACTGTTCGTCAGTAATTTAACCGCTTGACAAAAGAACAAAAATAGAACATAATTAACGCATTCACACGATAAATGCGCCTGCCGTTCCCTTCCATGGACGGTGGGCGTTTTTTATTTGTAGGTCTTTTTTTAAAAATCAACAAAAGGATAAAACCATGACAACATTGCCACGTGACAGTGATAATACACCCATTCCTGCCCTTCGACTGAACCCCAATGGCGCACATCAAATTAATGCCACATCGACATCGGCGCGCAACACAACCGCATTTGATAGCGATACACGCGTTGTGAGTGTATACGCCACAGGCGCCGTTTATATGAAATTTGGTGATAATGCTGTGACCGCAACATCATCTGATCATTATTTTCCGAATGGTCTGTATTTCGATTTTGCCATTGGCGGTGATAAAACCCTACAAACCCCCCATTTAGCGGTTTTAGCGGTTGGTGGAGATTGCATGGTTTATATCTCTGAAAAACAGTAAATAATTTTAATCTGTCATGATAGAATCAAATCATGACAGATTTCTATGATCTTAAATTTCGTGATGAAAACCAAGTTGTTCAAGATTTATTGAATGATTTAAACCCATCATCCCTCAATTTCAAACGCATCGAACAACAATCGCGCGTGTTTATTGAAACCATTCGCAACCGCCAAGGCGAACTCAAGGGCTTTAACGCGCTTATGCAATCCTATGATTTAACATCCCAAGAAGGATTGGCGTTGATGACCTTGGCGGAGGCGTTATTGCGTATCCCTGATGTT
This sequence comes from uncultured Micavibrio sp., assembly GCA_964350795.1. GTDB lineage: Bacteria > Pseudomonadota > Alphaproteobacteria > Micavibrionales > UBA1664 > UBA1664. Next base: position 32,967 of record CAYGLI010000002.1, on the reverse strand, counting down.
GCAACGGCCAATGATTTAATCGCGGATAAATTATCTGATGGCGATTGGTCATCATTATTTGAACAAGCATCAGGTATCACAGGAAAATTATCGGGCTATGGTTTATCCCTCTCTCAAAAAGTGATGGATTCTATGATTGGTAAAATCGGAATGCCGTTTATTCGCAAGGCCTGTATCGAAGCGATGCAAATCATGGGACAAACATTTGTCCTTGGGCGTGATATTGAGGAGGCCATAAAGGCCGCAAAGCCATCAATGGATAAGGGCTATCTCTATAATTTCGATATGCTGGGCGAAGGCGCGCGCACCACCAAGGATGCTGATTTCTATTTTGATGCCTATGCCCATGCCATCCGCACAATTGGACAATCTATTAACAATAAGGGCAAGGATGTTTTAAACCGTCCAGGAATTTCAATTAAATTATCTGCGCTCTATCCACGATATGAATTTGCCCAACGCGATACCGCCATTCCCTTTTTAACTGATCGCCTAACCGAATTATGCATTATTGCCGCGGAATACCGTATTAACCTGACCGTCGATGCGGAGGAATGTGACCGCCTCACCACATCCCTCAAAATCATTAAAAACATCATTGAACACCCCGTGACTGAAACATGGACAGGGTTTGGATTTGCCGTTCAATCCTATCACAAACGCGCCAGTGCAATTATTGACACGGCAATTGAATGGGCGCAAAAATATGACCGCAAAATATCCATCCGTTTGGTCAAAGGCGCGTATTGGGACACTGAAATTAAACACGCTCAGGTCGAGGGACATATAGGATATCCCGTATTCACACGCAAGGAAAATACAGACCTGTCTTATTTAGCCTGCGCCAAAAAATTATTGGATAATCGTGATAGTATTATTCCAATGTTAGGCACGCATAACGCCCAAACCGCCGCATCAATTATTGAAATGGCGGGAAATAATTTGAATGGTTTCATGTTTCAACGCCTTCACGGTATGGGTGAACAATTACTAGATCAATTGCTCACAATGAATATCCCTGTATGTGTGTATGCCCCTGTTGGAACGCATAAATATTTATTGGCTTATTTGGTACGGCGATTGCTGGAAAACGGTGCCAATTCATCCTTTGTGAACAAAGTGTATGATAAGGAAACACCGGTAGAAACCTTAATCCGTAATCCAATTGATTTGGTTCGGGATAATATGGGCAACCACACACACCCCAAAATTCCATTACCACATAATATTTATTCAAAACGACAAAACTCTATCGGTATGGATCTATCAGAAACCACGCCCTTACAACCTTTGTTTCACTATATCGAAAGCAACCGTGAAAAATTATATAATGCACCAAGCATAATTAATGGTGAAGTAACACAAAACGGCAATCGATTTGATAATACAAATCCTGCTAATTTACATGATAAAATTGGTGATGTTTTTTATGCGACAAAGAACGATGTTGATAAGGCCTATGACCTATTACAAAACGGATTCCAAAAATGGAACACCACGCCTGTATCTGACCGCTCAAAAATCCTAAACAAGATTGCCGATTTATACGAGGGAAATACATTAGAAATAATGACACTGCTTATTCGCGAAGCAGGAAAAACCATTCCTGATGCGATTGCCGAAATCCGTGAGGCCGTTGATTTTTGTCGCTATTACGCGGTTGAGGCCGACAAACAATTTACCGAAATTGAATTAGAAGGCCCAACGGGGGAACGAAACACACTTGTGCTTGAAGGGCGCGGTGTGTTTGCCTGTATATCCCCTTGGAATTTTCCATTGGCCATTTTTACGGGGCAAATTGTGGCAGCCTTGGTCGCGGGTAACGCGGTTATTGCAAAACCAGCCGAACAAACGCCCGCCATTGCGGCCTATGCCGTCAATCTTATGATCCGCGCAGGTATTCCCAAAAATGCAATTGCCTTGCTACAAGGGGACGGTGAGGTTGGATCACATATTATCAATCATACGCATTTGGCTGGTGTGGCCTTCACTGGTTCAACCGCTGTTGCCAAAATCATTCAACGCCAAATTGCAGAGCGTGATGGCGCGATATTGCCCCTTATTGCCGAAACAGGCGGTTTAAATGCGATGATTATCGACAGCTCCGCCCTGCCTGAACAAGTCACTGATGACGTTATTCACTCAGCCTTTGGATCGGCGGGGCAACGATGCTCTGCACTCAGGATTTTATGTGTTCAAGTCGATGTCGCCGATGAGATTATTCCCATGATAAAAGGCGCAATGGATCATTTGATTGTTGGCGACCCATCCAATATCTCAACCGATATTGGACCAATTATTGATAGCGAGGCCAAGGCCAATTTGGTGGATCATCAGGTGATGTTAGAGGGCACAACCAAACATATAACAACCGCACCATATAATGAACATCTAGACACGTACGGCACGTACATCGCGCCAATCGCCGCGGAAATTGATGATATTGATATGATTGAGACCGAGGCCTTTGGCTCCATCCTCCATATCATTCGATACAAGGAAAATGAGTTAGAAGCCTTGATTGCAAAAATTAATGCCAAGGGATATGGCCTGACATTTGGATTACACAGCCGTATTCATTCCAAACAGAAAAAAATTTCTAAAATGATTCATGCAGGCAATATCTATATCAATCGTGGACAGACAGGTGCGGTGGTCGGTGTTCAACCGTTTGGTGGGCATGGATTATCGGGCACAGGGCCAAAGGCAGGTGGGCCATATTACCTCCATGCCTTCGCCATTGAAAAATCAGTGTCAGATAATATCACCGCATCGGGCGGTAACGCGACCTTGGTGAATTTATAGTAAAATATAAACTAACTTAGTTCACATGAATTAAATCAATGGGTTGGACACCCTATTTAGACTAACTTGACTAAGATTTCTTGAATTACTTATTTATTAACTCTTTTAAGATATTCTTGAATATGGCACGACATTAATAATAAGAAAAAAATGATGGATACAAATTCCTTGCACGTCAAACGCCATAAATTTAAGGCCGGTGATGTTATCTTTAACGAAGGTGACATCCGCGATAACGCCTATATTTTAGAAATCGGCGCCGTTGATATTATTCGCGGTCACAAAACCGATCGTGAAATTAATCACGCCACATTGCGTACAGGTGATTTATTTGGTGAAATGGCACTAATGGAGCCTGGTTTACGATCCGCCTCGGCAATCGCACGCGAGGATTGCATCGCCTTTGTTATTTCATCAAATGTATTAGAGGATCGCCTAAAGGGTTTAGACCCTGTTGTGACATCGCTCTTTAGTATGTTGATAGAGCGATATCGCTTTTCCCGCATCGAAAATGATTTAAATCATAGTGACGAAATTTATGGTCGTGTGCTTGGTGGTGCAGGCAAGGCATTCCATACACCGTCCATTTTGACCGATTTTACAACCCGTAAAACGGATGCGCTGAGGGAATTAGCGTTAGAGCAAGAAATTCGCCGCGCCTTGGACAAAGGGCATTTTCAACCATACCTACAACCCATCGTCTCATTGATTGATAATAAAATTATCGGGTTTGAAACGCTCATTCGATGGCATCACCCTGAAAGGGGACTGATTATGCCTGATGAATTTATTCCCGTGGCGGAACGTATGAATTTGATTCAAGCCATCGACCGCAAAATGTTGGAAATGGCCTGTGATGTTATTCCAAAAATGCATGCCATTGTTAAAGGTGACATCAAACCATTTATCAGCGTGAATTTGTCAGGCGTAAATTTCGATGATGAATCAATGGTGAGTGGTATTGGTGAGGTGATGAAAAACGCCAATATCGACCCTAAACATATAAAATTGGAAATCACCGAAAGCGCATTTATTGGAAATTCAGATAAGGCCGCGAAAATTTTAGATGGGCTCAAGGCACTTGGCGTGACAATTTCGCTTGATGATTTTGGGGTGGGTTATTCATCACTAGGTTACCTGCATAAATTTGCCATTGATGGTATTAAAATTGACCGCAGTTTTACCGCGCGCGCACGTGACAATGCCAAATCTATGGATATTGTACAGGCCATTGTCGGATTGGCCAAAACATTCGATTTAGGAGTGATTGCCGAGGGCATTGAAACCCAAGGTGATGTTGATAGCCTGATAAAAATTGGATGTATCGAAGGGCAAGGATATTTATTCGACAAACCCCTCACGGTTGATGAGGCTCTGTCGAAATTAGTGCATTAAAAAAGGGGCTTATCGCCCCTTTAAATTAATCTTTATCAACATCGACACTAACTTCGATATCGGCATTGATATCCGATAAATCATCATCATCGTCTTCGTCCTCATCTTCTAAATCATCTAATGAGATTGTGTCATCGTCCTCGTCATCATCCTCTAAATCGGCGATGTTTTTCTTTTCAATCTCATCACGTTTCACCGTGTCAGGCACAATCGATGATTTGCTGCGTTTTGATTTCATTGCAACTTCGCCTGTAAACACCGCACCACATGATGGGCATTTAATGGGTTGTTTGTCCATGTCGTAAAATTTGATACCACATGATGCGCATATTCTTTTTAAACCGCGATTGGCCATATTGAATTAACCTTTCTACTCTTTTCACTTTGTTAAAGTTCAATTAAACTCTTTATGAAACAATATCAAGACTAAATTAAATGTCATATCAGTAAAGGATTTTTTCATGGAAAAAAATATCGTCATTTGTGGGTATAAACGCTCCCCATTTCATTTCGCCAATAAGGGCGCATTGGCAAAAATTCGCCCTGATGATATGGCGGCAACGGTTATCAATGCCTTGATTTCTGAAACGGGTGTGAACACAGATGATATTGAAGATTTGCTTATGGGGTGTGCCTTCCCCGAGGCAGAACAGGGTTTTAATCTTGGAAAAATCGTTGGTCAATTGTGCAAATTACCTGATGCAGTGGCAGGCGCGACGGTCAACAGATTTTGCGGATCATCCATGACAACCATCCATATGGCCGCCGGTGCCATGCAAATGGGTGCAGGCGAGGTGATGATTGCCGCAGGGGTTGAGAGTATGACACGCATCCCAATGGGCGGATTTAACCCCATGCCAAATCCCGCCATGATGGACACATGCCCTGCCGCTTATATCTCTATGGGGATCACGGCGGAAAATCTGGCCAAGAAATATGATATATCACGCGAAGATCAAGAAAAATTCGCGCTCAGCAGCCATCAAAAGGCATCGAATGCCGTCTCCACAGGGAAATTTGATGATGAAATCGTTGGTGTTGGTGACGTTGCCGAGGATGGATGTATCCGCCACGACGCGTCCCTAGAAGGATTTGCAGGATTAAAATTAGCATTCGATGAAGACGGGTCAGTGACCGCAGGAACATCATCCCCCCTAACCGATGGTGCGTCAGCTGTTTTAATTGCAACTGAAGAATACGCCGACAAACATGGCCTGCCGAAGTTGGCACGGATTAAATCAATAGCCACCGCAGGATGCGGCCCCGACATCATGGGTATTGGCCCTGTCCCAGCCACACAAAAAGCGTTGGAGCGGGCAGGCTTGACAATAGACGATATCGATATTATCGAGCTGAACGAAGCCTTCGCCGCGCAAGGCATGTCCGTGCTTAAAGAATTAGGCGTAACCGACACGGCCAAAGTGAATTTGGACGGCGGCGCCATCGCATTGGGTCACCCACTGGGTGCATCGGGCGCACGGATCACAGGGAAGTTAGCCTCCCTCATGGTTCGCGAAGGCGCGCAATACGGCCTCGCCACAATGTGTATCGGCGGCGGACAAGGCGTTGCGACAGTGCTGGAGAAGATATAAAGCACATAATGTTTCATGGGTTGTCTATGATATAATTCAAAAATGTCGCTATAATTTAAAAGAGCATCGTTTAATCTGATCTGAACTTTGCCTTGCAATTAATATACGCATTAATATAATCTTACACATGATTTCAAATGAAATTCTCTTTATTTTATTGCTTATATTTGCACTCAGTTTACCACTTATCGCTTATTGGATGGGAAGAGTATGGGTGTATGTTCTTATTGGAGTAAACGCAGCGGCTATTCTTCCTATGGCTATATTGTCTGCTGATATTATGGGTTTTTCAATCTCATTAGGTACAATTTATTATGCGTCGCTTTTTCTTGCCACAGACTTATTAACTGAAACATACGGAAAAAAAGCTGCTTATTACGCTGTAGCAACCAATATAGGTGTGAGTTATCTTTTAGTGGGTTTATTTCAAATCCCACTAGCGTTTGAACCATCAGAATTATCAATTACTATTCACGAGCAAATGTCCGCGGTATATGCACACTCTTGGCGAATGGTTTTAGTTGGTACTTTAGGCTTCGCCCTAACACAGTTAATTGATGTTAATGTCTATAATTATTTACACAAAAAAACTGGTGATAATTATCTTTGGCTTCGTAATAATGCTAGCTCTATTACAAGTGCCTTATTTGCAAATCTATTTTTCTGGTACTTTGCACTTGGACATATTGTTGATGATTGGCTGGCCTCAGCAATTGCAGGGTTTCTTTTAACGGCATTTGTGAATCTTTGTGATACACCATTTATGTATCTTGCCAAGTTACGAAAGCCACACGATCTCAAAAGATAAAATTGCTCTTCGGACAATAATATCACCTCATGCCTTACGGCAAAAAGCGGCGTGAATTTTCGCGTCAACCCGATGATTAGAGAAATTAACATTATTGCCTGCCTTTTAACGCCGTAACAACACACAGGGCCTGTATTTAATGTGAATTGGCGGCGGACAGGACGTGGCGACGGTTTTAGAGAAAATCTAAACTCACCTACACGACCTTATGTCTTCCTGTGTGGTGAAATCTGCTCTATAGTCAATCCATGAAACAATATTGCTTTATCGCATTTATGGTTGCCGCCATACCAAATAACCCAATGGCGGAGGTGACTTTAGAACCAACCCATTGTATAGTGAACGCCTCTGATGGTGTGAATGTTAGACTAAGCCCCAATCCGTTAAACGAACGAAATATTGTTGGGCGATTACAAAATGATCAGGCCATCCACGAAATAAGCTCCATTAGAGATTGGAGCAATATTACCGTCCTGAATGATGACCCATCCCTGCGGAATGTTTATATCAAAAATGATTTTATCGCCAAAATCTCTGATACTTTAACATGTAAATAATAATACCAATCCCTCACAACCTTAAATTGTACATAATTTTTCCTTGAAATTATGGGGTGTTTTGTGGTTTTATATAAATGTATTAAATAATAAGAGATTTTTATATGAATGTTTTTGATCCTGCCCTAGGCCACTATAGGCCTGTTCGTGGTGAGCTAGAAGCTTTTCGTGTTGCAGCGGAGACCAATGGAGCACGAATGAGAGCACGGAATGGTGATCCTTTAGGATCAGGGACACCTATGCATGCGAGAAATGCTTACGACGATGAAAAGAGGCGTATTAATTTTGAAAAATCAGGAACGTCAGGATCAAGTTATTCGTATGCAAACACAACTTCTGAACAACAAGAGCACGTGAAAAAAGGCGGTAATTTTTACCGCGGTATTCCTGTCCCCAAACTCACTGAAGAAGAAAAAAGAGAAAAGGTAAAAAAAGAAAAACAAAAAGCCATTGAAGCAGAGAAACGTCGTATTGAATCCTCAAAAAGCAATGCGGACGACGTCATGCATCTAATTAAAACCCATTTGGAATCTGGTGAATTACAAAATTATTTAAAAGAAAAATCCTCAAATGAATTGGGTGATCTATTACACCCTTTTAAAAATCACTTGAGTGACGACCAATCTGAATCCGATTTCAATCAACGAAACATTAACCTTCTCGTTAAAATATATAACAGCGGTATTTTACATCAGACATTATCCAATCCTGACCCAAACAATGTGGATTACCGAAAAAATTGGCGACGCTTTTTAGAAAAAGTAGAAAATAATCAATACGAAAAAGCGCCTGAAAAGATATATAAAAGCCCAAAACGTCTACAAACAGCTGAAAAAAATAAAAAAATAACTTTCGGCAAATTTATTGGTGCAACCATTAAATCAAGTGTAATTGGATTAGCAATATTTTTTGGTGGCAAAGCGTTACTAGATAAAAATGGTGGATCTTTAATTGGTAAAACACAATGTGTCACATCTGATATCGGTGTGAATATAAGAACCGAACCATCATCATGGCAAAGCGGTGAAACAGTCATTGCACGAATACCATTTCAAACCGCTGTAAAAACAACAGGATCAAAAATTAATAATGATTGGTTAAAGGCGACCACCAATTATGGCGATCAGAAAATTACAGGATATGTGCACTCTGCGTATCTAGGCGCTTGCCCGAAATAATTTATCGGCTTAATGTGGCCTCATGAAAAAAGTAATCCTATCCCTCATCCTTTCCTCAACCCTCACGCTCTCCGCGTGCCAGACATCAGGGACAAATGGTGGGACGGATTGGTTGTCGACCACGCAAAATATATTGGGGAGCGAGCTGTTTCAATCAACCGCGACATCGGCGCTATCTTCAACGGAAATAAGTGCGGGTTTGCGTGAGGCCTTAACGATTGGAACAAACACGGTTGTATCGCAATTGGGACAAGTTGGTGGGTTTTCCAATGACACCAATATTCAAATTCCATTGCCAGGGCAATTGCAACAGGTGGATGATGCCCTAACCAAATTCGGCATGGGTGGGTTGACCGCGGATTTGAAAAACCGCATGAACCGCGCCGCGGAAATTGCCACCCCCCGCGCCAAGGACTTATTTATATCCGCCATTTCACAAATGACCCTTGCGGACGCGCAGTCAATTTTAACGGGGCCTAATGATGCCGCCACATCCTATTTGCGCAAAACAATGGGGAATGAATTATCCGCCGATATCACACCCATTGTTCAAAATGCATTATCACAAGCGGGCGCGGTGCAGGCCTATAACAACGTCATGGGACAATATAAATCCCTGCCCTTTATGCCCGACATTGCAACCGATTTAAACAGTTACGTTGTGAATGAGGCCATGGATGGCATATTCTATTACGTGGCACAGGAGGAGGCCGCCATTCGTGCCAATCCCGCCAAACGAACAACGGAAATTTTACAAAAAGTGTTTGGGTCGGTTCAATAATGACCGATGATAAAATAACAAATATCGAAATGACATTGGCACATCAGGATAAGGTGATTGCCGAGCTGTCCGATGTTATTAACGATCAATGGAGAGAAATTGAAGCGTTAAAGCGTCAATTGAACAAAACAAATAGTAAGATTGAAGAATTGGAATCAAGTGCGAACGGTCAAGATGACGCCAATGTTAAACCACCACATTGGTAGGGTTATTAAACGTTAATATTCGTGGTTTGCCCCAAATACGAGCTGTTAATATATTGATTGGATGCGTTTTGTGGATTGATTTGCGTGGTATTGCTGTTTGATGCGGTCAAGGCCAACGCCAAACGAGAATCCAATTTTGGTAAAAATCCTGTTTCAGGGCGCGTATCAATCTCACGAATTTTTTGTTGAAGTTTTTCAAAGCTAACATTACGAAGATTATTCGTGTTTTCAGACGATGTATTTTCAACAGGCGTGACTTTACGCTTGCGACCTGCAAGATAATATTCTGGAAGTGTGACGCCCTCTACTCTCATAATACCTACTAAATTACATCAATAAGGCCAAATAATGGCCTTTATTGCGTATTTATAAACGGATAATCATAGAAATTGCAAATTTTAGGCGCAAAACAGTGTTATTTCTCTCTGACACGTATCATTATTACCAATCCAATAATCCATAGTGCGATAATCGCCGTAATACCCCATCGTTGGGAATCGGTCATTTGAGTAATGAATGCGAACGCCAACGGCCCCGTAAATGCAATGGATTTTCCCGTCATGGCGTAAATACCAAATAATTCTGTGCTGGCGTCTTTGGGGGCAAGGCGTGCCATCATGGATCGGCTGCTGGCCTGCACAGGGCCAATAAATAATCCCAAGGCCAATGCAAGGATCATAAATGTCATTTTATCCTCAACAATAATAATACCAACACCCAATCCAATTAGGGCGATTAATGACAATATAATTGTTGGTTTCGCGCCTTTATGGTCATCCATGTACGCAAAGGCAAATGCACCTATTCCCGATGTGACATTCAACCCAATGGCAAAAATCAAAATTTCCTGAAATTCCATGCCAAATGTTCCCGCGGCGTATAATCCACCCACGGTGAATAATGTATTTAACCCGTCACGGTAAATGGCGGATGCCACAAGAAAGCGTCCAATATTTTTATCAGCATGAAATAATGCCTTGATGGTTTGCCACAGACTTTGAAATGCCTCGCGCATAATTCCTTTGCGATGTGGGATTTTGGCACGGTCAGGAACATAGAGGAATAAAGGCAGTGCGAATAACAGATACCACCCTGCCGCCAACAAGCATGTTGCGCGTACATTCAGGCTGTTATCCTCGCTTAACCCTAACCAACCAGTGCCATCGCCCAAACCAATAAAAAATAATAACGCGATGATTAAACAAACAAGGCCACCAAAATATCCCATTGCCCATGCCCACCCTGATAATCGGCCAATTTTATCAGGCGGTGCGATATCGGATAACATGGCGTTATATTGTGATTGCGCCAATTCAAACCCTATGGTTGCAATCATCACCAATACCAACGCCATCCACATATAAGACGGGTCAGGCATCGCCCAAAACAACGACAATGTGGCGATAATTGTGATAATGGTGAGTATTAATAATAATGGTTTGCGAGGGCCATAGGCATCGGACACGGCGCCCAATATTGGCCCTGTCACGGCAATAATTAATCCGGCAACGCCAATTGCGTATCCCCAATAGGCCGATCCTAAAACCTCGTCCCCGACAATTCCTCGAGAAAAATAAACGGCAAAAACAAAAGTAAAGATGATGGTTGCAAGAACGCTGTTGGCCCAATCATAAAGACACCACGATAATAATGTCTTTTTATCATGCGTCATCTATAAAACGTTATGAATGACCGCAAATAGATAAAGTGCGGCAAGGTAATATGAGCTGTCGACACCCATAACCAATAGTTTTTTACCACTGAATAAGCCGCTGAGCAATGTCGCAGGCAACACAAACCCAACCCATAAAAATGTTGATAAACCAAGGAGCGATTCAACGGATGGTGGCGTTAAAAACGATGTTAGAAAGCTATAGACACATGATGTGATCACCCATAGCAAGATAGCAATTAAATAGACATGGATGCCAGGTTTATAACCCGCCAATGACACTTCACGTTCTTCCGCAGCTTTTTGTCCCATCAGGACTGGATTATACCAAACAACCCCAAGAACAAATGCGACAAGCGCCGATATCGCGGTTTCCAAAACAGGAAATTCCGTAGGGAATTGATTAAAGATTTCGAAAATAACCATGATAGACACTCCGTTGTTTTTTAGAAGTGTATCTGAACCGAAGGACCGTCGATAGTGAAAAAATTAACCCGCGCGGGCAACCATCAATTTCTTAATTTCCGCAATGGCCTTGGCAGGATTTAAACCTTTTGGACATGTTTTGGTACAATTCATAATTGTGTGACAACGGTACAAACGGAATGGATCTTCTAAACCATCCAAACGCTCCCCTGTGGCTTCATCACGGCTGTCGGCTATCCAACGATAAGCTTGTAGTAATATAGCTGGCCCTAAAAACCTGTCACCATTCCACCAATAGGATGGGCATGATGTTGAACAACAAAAACATAGAATACAGGCCGAGGCCTCATCAATTAAATGTTGTTCCTCTGGCGATTGTAGACGCTCGCGCGATGGCGCGGTTGTTGTTGTTTTCATCCATGGTTCAATTGACGCCAACTGGGCATAGACATGATTTAAATCAGGCACCAAATCCTTGACCACAGGCATGTGGGGCAAGGGATAAATTTTTGCATCACCCTTGATTTCATCAATGGGTTTAATACACGCCAACGTGTTTGTGCCATCAATATTCATGGCGCATGATCCACAAATACCTTCACGACAGGACCGACGGAAGGTCAAAGATGAATCCGTTTCATTTTTAATCTTAATCAACGCATCCAAAACCATTGGCCCACACGAATCCATATCCACCTCGAATGTATCCAAAGTTGGATTTTTTTCATCGTCAGGTGACCAACGATAAATTTTAAATGATTTTTTATTTTCCGATGTTGATGGGAAATAGTTCCCCTTTTCAACCTTGGAATTTCGGGGGAGTGTGAATTCAGCCATATTAGTACACGCGCTCCTTTGGTGGGATTGGGTTGACGTCGTTTGTCATTGTATACAAATGAACAGGGCGATTGCCTAAGTCAACCTTACCCTTTTCGGTGATTTTACAGGTAGAATGTTTCATCCAGTCAGTATCATTGCGATTTGGATAATCATCACGAGCGTGCGCGCCACGGCTCTCTGTCCTGTCCGCACATGAATGCATGCTTACTACCGCCTGAGGCAACAAATTATCCAATTCCAGTGTTTCAACCAAATCGGTATTAAATATCATTGATTTATCTGACACTCCCAAATCACCCTTAACGGCAAATGATTTATCAATTTTTGAAACACCCTCGGCAAGGCTGTCGCCTGTTCTGAATACCGCGGCATGCCCCTGCATTGTTTTTTGCATGTCCATGCGCAATTCCGCCGTCGCCATTTTCGGTTTGTTGTTTCGAATACGATCAAGGCGATCAACCGCACGTGATCCATCATCCGCACCCAGTGGTTTATGCGATTCACCTGATTTGACGGTTTCCGCCGCGCGTTTTGCCGCCGCACGGCCAAACACAACCAAATCAAGGAGAGAGTTCGATCCCAAACGGTTTGCGCCATGTACGCTCACGCATGCGGCCTCGCCGATTGCCATTAAACCAGGTACAACATTATCAGGATTGCGTTTTGTTGGGTTAATCACCTCACCATGATAATTGGTTGGAATTCCACCCATATTATAGTGAACAGTCGGAAGCACAGGAATTGGTTCCTTTGTCACATCCGCCCCTGCGAAAATTTTCGCCGTTTCGGCAATACCGGGCAGGCGTTCATTAATAACATCCGCGCCCAAATGCATGAGGTTGAGATGAATATGATCTGCATTATCGCCAACACCTCGTCCTTCGTTAATTTCGATTGTCATGGAACGAGACACAACATCACGAGACGCCAAATCTTTGGCAGATGGGGCATAGCGCTCCATAAATCGTTCACCCTCGGAATTGGTTAAATATCCACCCTCACCACGTACACCCTCGGTAATCAAACACCCTGCACCATAAACACCTGTTGGGTGGAATTGTGTGAATTCCATATCTTGCAACGGCAGTCCAGCACGCAAAACCATTGCATTTCCATCACCCGTACATGTATGCGCCGACGTACAGGAGAAGTATGCACGTCCATACCCACCCGTTGCCAGAACGGTTTGATGACCACGGAAACGGTGCAATGTTCCATCATCCAAATTCCATGCCATAACACCAAGGCATTCACCATCATCACCCATAATCAAATCAAGTGCGAAATATTCAATAAAAAATTCCGCCTGATGTTTTAATGCCTGTTGATATAAGGTGTGCAAAATTGCATGGCCTGTACGGTCGGCGGCGGCGCATGTACGTTGCGCGGTGCCTTCACCATAATTGGTGGTCATTCCACCAAATGGGCGTTGATAAATTTTACCATCCGCAGTCCGAGAAAATGGTACGCCGTAATGTTCCAGCTCAATAATCGCAGGTATCGCCTCGCGACACATATATTCAATGGCGTCTTGGTCGCCTAACCAGTCAGACCCCTTAATCGTATCATACATGTGATAACGCCAATCATCATCACCCATATTGCCCAGCGCGGCCGAAATTCCACCCTGCGCCGCAACGGTGTGCGAGCGTGTTGGAAAGACCTTGGTCAAACAAGCGGTTTTTAAGCCAACCTCGGCCATACCAAACGTCGCACGCAAACCAGCACCACCCGCACCGACGACCACGACATCATATTCATGGTCAATAATTTTCATTCCGTTATATTCTGTAATCATAATTTTGTCCTATAATGCAATCTGCAAAACGCTAAAAATACATGCAACGGCCATACCGAAGAAGACCAAGCGTTGCCCTAGTAATTTAAATAATTTGAACCCTTCATGATGAATATAGTCCTCGATCACGACCTGTGAACCCAAAACCGCATGATAAAATGATGAAATAACGAATAAAATCAACCCAACCGCGTGCAATGGTTGCGAAACCCACTCAATCGCGCCTGTATATAACGCCAATTCAGGTGTGGTTATCAATGAATATATCAACCAAAGGCCAAGAACCAAATTCCCGACCGCGGTAATGCGTTGCATTAGCCAATGATCCAACCCTGATTTGGCCGACCCCAAACCCTTGGCGCGTGCCATTGGGGATTTTAGGCCACCCTTATTCCATTTTACAAGAGAGCTCATACTGCACCTCCCAAAATCATATCACGATAAATATACGCCCATGTCAGCGCGGTTAAAATAATCGCAACGCCAATCACAACAAAGCCTGATATGGAGGCCACTTTTTTCTCATACATATATCCCGCATCAAGGAAAAAATGCCGTAACCCCGTGCTCATATGATAGAAAAAGGCCATTGTCCACCCAACCAACATCAATTGACCAAAGGTTGATTGGCAAAACCAGATAAAGTATTCATAGGCTTCGCGTCCGCTGGCCAATGCAATCACGCCCCATGCGAACAGGAACAACCCCAACATCAAGGCAATGCCCGACATACGGTGGAAAATTGAACTCATGGATGTGATTTGCGGTTTGTATATTTGCAAATGGGGTGAGAGTGGTCTCTCTTTTTGAACGGGCGTATCAGTCATGCCATAAAGTATAGGCGAATTTCAAATTTATTAAAGAGGTGAATTTAAGTCGGTTTAAATTTCATCGCGACGCCATTGATACAATATCGCAATCCCGTTGGTTTTGGGCCATCTGGGAAAACGTGGCCTTGATGTCCACCACAGTTAGAGCAATGAACCTCAACACGTTTCATCCATAGGGTGTTATCTTCGGATTCACCAATCAATTTACTATCAACCCCATCTAGTGGTTGGTAAAATGATGGCCATCCAGAACCGCTATCAAATTTATGATTGGATGAAAATAATTGTTGATCGCATCCCGCACAGTGATATACCCCAGAGCGTTTTTCATCATCCAACGGAGAAGTATGCGCACGTTCCGTTCCATGATCTCGTAAAATACGATATTGTTCTGGGGTCAATTTTTCCTGCCATTCCTTGGTAGTTAATTGATACGGAAATTTTTTATTATTTTCGGATTGGTCACCAATACCAAACATTGCAAATCCTTTGGTTGAAAAAAATGCGGTGGTGGCCAAAAGCCCCCCTGCCATTAAAAAATGTCGTCGTTGCATAAGCATGCTCCTTAATCCAATGATTTAGCATTTATAGAATACAAATCAACAATGGCGATTATAGGGCGATTTTATTCACGGCGGTTACGGCCACATGGCGAATATTATCGGCAACACACCAAAATGATAATCCATTATCCAACGTTGAATCATCGCGGATACGACTGATATAGACATGGTCTTCGCCTGAAATTTCAGCGGGTGTGACGAATTCCATCTCGCTTGCCTCGTCAATTACAATTGTATGGCCATCGGCGCGCCACAGGCCCCGTGCGGTTTTCGCATCAATATCGCCTTCGCATTCAATATTGACCGCCATACCATGCCCAATAAACACAGGGACATGCACACATGTTGCCGTAATTTTAATATTTTTATCCATGCATTTTTTCATTTGTGCGGATAATGTCCATTCACCCTTGGTTTGGCCATCATCCATAAATTCACCAACCTGAGGGAGCGTATTAAACGTGATTTGTTTTGGAAAAACATTATTCTCCAGCCCATCTGATACAAAAAATTTCCGTGATTGGTTGAATAATTCATCCATACCGTCTTTGCCTTCACCTGATACCGCCTCGAACGTTGTGATAACAACACGTTTGATTTTTACGTGGTCGTGAATGGGTTTGAGCGCATCCATTAATTGTAAGGTGGTGGCAGACGGAATAACATCAATTTTACCCTTGATGTCATCAAATAATGATACACCAAGACAATCAATAACGCGAACACCCGCGGAAATTGCATTTTGAATAATCGATTTTGCCTCACGTGCATAACCCGCAACAAACACAATGTCTGTGCCCTTAAAATCATAGGTGTCCATATCCTTAGTCACCATATCAACATCACCAAATGATATTTCGCGCCCCGACATTTTTTTTGTTGTCAGGGGGACAACCGATTTTATGTTAATATCGCTTTCCGCCAAAATATTAAAAATTTCATGACCCAAAACCCCAGAGGCGTCGACGATTGCAATTGTATAAGACATTATTTTTCTTTCTTGTTTTTATAATGCACAACATAGGGTAAAATTATTCGTATGACCAGTCCCGATCTGCCCGCAGGATTATTAGAAGCCGTTGATTCAGCCCCATTTGGATTTTGCCTTCTTGATACCGTAACACGGCAATTAACCTATCTTAATTATGCTTTTGGGCCAATGATGGGGCGTTTTGATATCATTAATTTGAACGAAGATATTGCGGATATTCTGCCTGAATTTGTTTTGCATTATATTTTCAATCAGACACAACGCAGCTTTGATTACGATTTTGAAATTCTCTCTGACGTGGCACAACCACGATGGGTTAGAATTCACGCCGAGGAAATTAATTTCAAAGGCCAATCCTACATGGCGTTATGGGTTAATGACATTACCACCATCATTGAATCGGAAAAGAAAAATGCTCTTGCCTTGACCGCAATGGAGCAGGCGGCAGAAATGAAATCAAATTTATTAGCCACAATGAGCCATGAAATTAGAACACCCATGCAATCCGTTTTCGGATTTTTGGAATTAATTGCCGAGGAAAAACCGGAACAAAAGATTTTGGATATGGTCGCCACTGCGCGGTCATCCGCATCTGATTTATTGGAAATTTTGGATGATGTATTGGATTTGGCAAAATTAGATGCCGATAAAATGGATTTGGATAATTTTGAAATTCCTATTCGAACATTATCATTCGGAACAATTGAGGCGCTTGAAGTTAAAAAATTTGGTGCATCTGTCGACTTATTAACTGATATTCAAAAGGATGTTCCCTTTGTTGTGAAGGGCGACCCTAAGCGATTGCGTCAAATTTTAATCAATCTGATGGGGAATTCATTGAAATTCACGCGCGAGGGAAGCATCACCCTGCATATATCAACAAAATGCCAACATATTAAAATTCCTAATGACCAAATTGGCCTTCGGTTTGAGGTTGTTGATACAGGCATTGGTATGACCGATGAAGCGTGTAGCCGATTATTTAAACCATTCATGCAGGCTGATAACTCGACCACACGTCAATTTGGTGGAACAGGATTAGGGTTATCCATTTGTAAAAAACTGGTCGGCCTTATGGGCGGCAAAATTGGTGTTTATTCAAAACAAGGAATGGGCTCAACATTCTGGTTTGAAATCCCGACACAGGAGGTTGATACCGATAATACAACAATGGATTTACCATCATTGGATGGCATGGCCATATTGGTTGTTGAGGATCATCCCAAGGCGGTTGTTGAAATCACCAATTCGTTAAAATCAATGGGCGCGGATGTATCATCCTGTACCAATTATGCCGAAGGGTTGGAATTGGTGAAACGCCGTCCGTTTGATGCCGCGGTTATCGACCATAATTTACCTGATGGATATGGGCTAAATTTATTAAGGGATATTAATGATATTCGCCCTTATTGCGGTTTGGTAATGTACACGGTGCATGATGATTATTCGATACAAAACGCCCTCAGATCTTTGGGTGCAACACATTTGGTCAAACCCGCGTCGCGCGCTGGGCTTGGCGAAGCCGTAAAAGGTGTTGTGAAACAAATCACAGGACAAAAAATAGAAGGCCCACAAAAGATTTTAATTGCCGAGGATACAGAGGCCGTTCGCACAATTTTAGATCAACAATTGAAAAAATTGGGTATTGAGGCTGATTTTGTTGAAAACGGGCGATTGGCCCTTGAGGCATTAGAGACAGGTGAGTATGGGATATTATTTACCGACCTGCATATGCCTGAAATTGATGGATACGCGGTTATTAAATCAATTAGAACATTGGAGGAAGATGATGAACGCTTCCCCGTGATTGTTTTAACCGCGGATGTTCAAATGGCGCAACGCCAAACCTATATGGAATTGGGATTTGATGAATGTTTGTTAAAACCAATATCATTGGCGCAGGTTCGCCGTTTGATGATGCGATGGGGTTTGTTACCTGACGCCCTGCCTCAACCTAATGAAACACCAAAAGAACAGTCAAAAAAACAGATATCATCTATGGATGCAATCGATTTTAGCGAATTAGAAAATATGTTGGGCGCGTTGGATGATAGCGCAATTGAAATGATGGAAATGTTTCAAGATATGACAGAACCCTTAATAACCGACTTACAATCCGCCTATGACGGACAAGATTGGCATCAATTTAGTGAAATTGGCCACAGTTTAAAAGGATCTGCGCGATCCATTGGCGCATTAAAATTAGGTGAAATTTGCGCCACGATTGAACATGATGCAAAAGACGCTGATGATGATACCCGAAAGACAATGATGAAAAACGCCACAGAGGCATTTGACGACGTAAAGTCACATATTCAATTTGTCAAAAATAACGGGTTTTAACAGGCAGGGCCGCCACCACGGCGGATAATCCAAAATCGTAAACATTGATGATTGTTTTCACATCCGTTTGACCCTGTTCCAACCGTATAATCAACCTCACAAGATGACATTAGGCTATCCACTTTTATCATGGCCTCGGCAATGAATGGGTCAATTTTATCAGATTGAATTTGAAAATAAACACCATTAAATGCCATACCGTAATTAGGGGCCGCCATTCCTGTTGCGGCAATATTTCCATTGAAATAGGTCCATGGTTCCATCAGTTCGGGTGGTGTTGGAAGATACGATGAAAATGCGCCTGATCCACTAAAAATCTGATCGTAATTCGAGCCAGGACAGCGCAATTCAGAAACATTTTTATTGGCCACGTCGAACGCCGCATATGTTGTGTCTGTTGAGTCTGGATTTAAGGGGTATGGATCGATATACCCTGTTTCAGTTATTGCATTATTCCCCTGTGGAAATCGTAAAACGCAATCTTGAATACCAGATCGAATAACCCGCGCCTGAGAATTCATCACCGTTGCTAATTTAAATGAATTTTGCGTGCTTGATGATTGCCCGCCCGGTTGAATAAAGGTTGTAGTGAGTGCCGCCAACAGCGCAATGGCAATCAGAATATAAATTAAGGCTCCACCCTTTTGAGGTGAAGCCTTAATGTGTTTATGAAAGATGGATTGTTTCATATTTTAAACAAATTATCTCTCATTTAAAACATGATAATAAACAAACTCTTCACCAGCATTATCAAAACAACCAAAAGGCTGACCATCTAATAAATCACCTGTGGCACTATCTAAATTTACTTCAGTTGAAGGAGGTGTATAGCCAGTAACCATGTTAATATCATAATCACCTGAAGCGCCACCATTAATATCAGCCGTCACAGGAGGAGCATCCGATATATTAGGCCTGATACCGGCCTCAACATTTATTCGTTGGCAAACAGCTTCCGTTAAACCTGGTAAAAAAGCTATAAGTTCATTACCCGCTAAGTTACTAGGTGTACTGATGCCAATATTGGTAACCTCAAATTCTAAATTATAGAACCAATTTCCATTAGGATTGCTGCCTGCAGGATTCATAAAGTCACTAGGTGCGTTTTGAAAAACAGCCCCACCACCTTCTGGATGGAAAACTTCAATTCTATTCGTACCGCCAAAACTTGCAGGCGCGTTAAATAAAACAGAAGTAACAGCAGTGCCATCAATAACCTGCCTCAAAACCGCTGTACGAATCGAGTTTGGATACTGAGCCAATTGCGCAGAGTTCAAAATATTCGTTTCACGGCCTGAATCTCCGCCAGACCGCGATGATTGCGTCACCGCATATGATAGCGCGGCAAATAATGCCACCGCGATCAAGATAAGGAATAAAACATTCCCTCTTTGATTATTGTATTTTTTCATAGTTACTTCACCTTTCATTTAAAAATCTTACTCTATCTCTCAACTTTCAACGTATTCACATTAAAAGTTCCAGTTAAAAAACCGCCTTCGCATTCACGCCCCACGCATAATGATTCTAATGACAAACGCCATCTTTGTCCACCATTGTACGCATGGTTGATTGCCTCGCGAAACGCACCGAAATATCGACCAGACCCTGACATTAAACTTATTTTTGAACCGTTTGCTGTTATAGTTATATCGCTGTAAAGAGGATTTGTACGCTCAACAAAATCCGCAACCTCCAATGCGGGCACGGGTTGTTGCACCAATGAGGCCACAACGGGCTTTAATGCCTCGGATTTAATCAACTCTGCGCGTATCTCTGCAACATCTTTTGCAACGGTCGTCGCATACACAACGGCCAAACCGCCAATAAACCATGCAATACCACCCGCAATTAAGACGCCGTATCCTGCGCGCATTGGCATTTGTTCGATGAATTTATTCATATCATTCATCCCTTGGGGTGAAAGATATTTATTTATCTTTGCGTTGATTGTCTTAAAATCAAAATTTTTCATGTGCCCTAACCTACTATCCTAGTCTTAGAGTACATTATTTGCATTAAAAGGTTATAAATTTTGAATTGAATGAATTTCAAATTTATATCAAATTTTACCAATATCATTATTGGGTCCCCCGAATACGAACGCGTCCATCAGGCTCAATTTTATTATCAATCGGGCGTGCGCCCTTTAATATAGGATTATCAACGCCAGAAAACGTTCTTGGAACTAATGCTTCCCACGTTACCGCGCCACCTTTAACCTCATATTTCACCAAGGTTCCTTGAATTTGTAAAAGCGTGTCCAACAATTCCTGAATACGCATAATATGGGTAATTGTATCATTTTCCAACGACCGCGCCGCATCATTCAATAACTGCATAGATGCCAATTCAGTTTCAGATTTCGTTTGATCTAATTGTGGCTGGATCATATTAGCATAAGCAAACATGCCCATAATATAAATAGAAGCTAAAATCGCCACAAATCCGCCAGAAACCAACATAATTTTACCCGCGGCACGCGTCAACATGTCCGTTTTTAAATCAAGGTTAACCCATGGGGCAATATCGGCGGTCTCTGGATTAATGGTTACGAAATTCGCACTCATCGATTGAACCTTCGGCAAAATGGTTCTGGATGCCCCTAAAAATAATTGCATTCGGTTGGATTCTTTATCCCACGCCAAAGCGGACGCCTGACCGTCTTTTTCGTAAATATAAACTGTTTCCTGATCCCAATATTCACTATTTCCTGGTAAGGCCGCGGCCAATGGACACCAACTATCTGGATAAGATGCCAAGGCCGATGACGGCGTTGCCAAATACCAACATTTTCCACCCTCAACCGTATAGGTGAAATGGACACGTTCCGTACCACAGGCCTGAACAGCAGCGTTCCAAACGCTTTCTTCTTCCATCCCTGCGATCAAAGGAATAGAGCCCGCAACAATTTCCGCGGGTAATTGTGGTTTATACAATTTTCGCGCCATACCCATATCACCTGATATACGCTCCATTAATGTCGTCTGGACACCCTTGGGTTTTGCCTTCACATCAGGCGTCTCTGTATTTTCAACAGGAGGTGTATTTAATTCCGCTGTATCACTCATTAAATCGCGCCCCCTAACATTCCACCCATCATACTGTCCATACTCATATTCATCACTGTTAAACCAAAAATTGCACTACCGAAGGCAATGACTAGATATAATCCTGTAATCGCAAACGCCAGCCAAACAATAAGGGAGTGTTTTGTTTTCCCTGATTGAGCCCGCATTTCCGCAATCGCATCCATAATAGTAGCAAGTTGTGCCAAATCCGACAAGCCCGCCAATTCCATGCGCTCGTTCTTGGTTAAGGGATCACGGTCCAAGGCCTGTCCCAAAGACACACCACGCCCCAAATCATCGTGCGCTTGTTCCCAATATGTGGCGATATCAGGAATGTTGGTTGACTCGGATGCCTGCAATAACGCGTCTGAAATTGGAACTTTTCCGCGAATCATCCGCGCACAAACCGACATAGAATCGGCAAAACCAAGGTCACGAAGATAGGCCCCAACCAATGGAATTCCACGAACGATACGTGCCGTTGGCCAATCTTTTTTTCCACGGTTATAGAAAAATGATAAAATACACCAAATTAGAAACGCCCCAGCGCCCATTGCCGATGCAATAAGCACATTCCACAATAACTCCAAATTTCCAACCACGCGTTCAAATTCTGCTAATTCTTCAGGATTGGTTGGTTTGTTGTCATTAAAATACCCTAAAACCATATCCTTTCCCCAAAACAGGGATTGGGTAATGGTCAACACATCAAAACCCAACCATGCCATCGTCCCGCCCATGGCACGTGTGTTTTTACGTTTTTGGGTAATGGTTTCAATAGCGTGCGGAATCCCCTCACGCAATTTATTTGCCTTTTCGGATGCTGCCAAAATCGCGACCGTCGATTGATCAAAAATACGCAGGGTTTTCAGCGCATCAATAACTCCCAGCCCTTGCGATAGCGCCTCACGCGCAGGGGCAAGAATATTTTGACGCATTGGGTTTGATTCAACCTCGATCAATTTCCACAAGGCTACCCCGGGGGATGATGCGGATGATCGAAATAAAATTCCACGAAGCAGTTGAATCTGCCACCAACTGGAACGCGCCAACAATCTCTCAAGAGGTGATCTGGAATATTCACGAATGGATAAAACATACGCACCACGTTTTTTTATCTCTCGGCGCACATCGTTTGGTGAGGGCAGGTAAAAAGTTTCCTTAAAACGCTTTGGCCCCGATGTTGTTTCCTGTGCAATTTCGGCAATCCACTGCTTCATTAATCCTCCACATGGAGTAATGCAACACGAGGATCAACAAGCCCTGAATTCATCAAATCAACAATACCCTCTTTACGAGAATGGAAAATAACACCTGGCTCTTTGGTAATATCATTCACATTGCCCATCAATGCATGATATATCCCATCACGTTCATTGACCGCCGATGTAATTAATAACGCATCCAACAATAATGTTCGACCCACAAACCCAGTCCGCGCACATAAATCGCACCCTGCGCTGTTGTGTTTTGAAACCTTATGATCGGCTGAGATTTCCAACGCTTCCAGTTCTTGTTCATCTAAAATATCGGACGCTTTTGTTTTATGCGCGCAACCCTGACATAACATTTTTATCAAGCGTTGGTTCAAAATACATCGAACCTGTTGCGCCAATGTATAGGTTGACGACCTCTCCCTCTCGGCTGGCATAAGCGAGCGTAACCGCTCAAATGTTTGTAGTGCGGTATCGGCGTGAATGGTCGATATAACCGTGTGACCAGATTCTGCGGCGCGTAGAGATGTTTCCACCGTATCCATATCACGCATTTCACCAATAATAATATAATCAGGGTCATGACGCATGGCCGCACGAATAAGGTCGGAAAATTCACCGCCGCCCATACCGCTATGCACTTGCCATTGTGTCGCGTAACGCAATTCATATTCAATCGGGTCTTCGATCGTTAAAACATGACGACGACGACGATCAATTTGTTGAACACACGCATATAGCGTTGTCGTTTTACCCGATCCCGTTGGCCCTGATAGCAATATCAAGCCACCACCACCCTTAATTTCAGGCGACAGCATTTTTTCCAGATAAGATCCAACATCTTCGTGGCGACGGAATAAATCATCAAATCCTTTTAAGGCCGCACGGTCAAGCAAACGCATTGTAATTTTTTCACCATCTTGTGAATGACCTGCGGCCGCCACACGAACATCAACACCGCGTCCCTGCCATTGAAATGCGAAACGGCCATCTTTTGGTGTGATTCTATCCCCAAAGTTCATGCCTGCTTCACGTTTAATCAATGTGGTTAAACGTGACATAGCATCATTAGGAAGCAGGTGAATAGGGAGAAGATCACCATCAACGCGGTAACGAATCCAATTTGGCGCATCGGGTGCATTATCCTGAATAATATGAATATCCGACGCTCGTAATTGCAATGATTCAGCCAATAAATCACGCATAAATTGGTTTAATAACAACCCATTATCGACATCAGACAACCATTCGGACAATGTTTTTTCCGCGCGATCCGCCGATAAATCATGAACATTACGAAGAGCGTCTAGTAACTCTGCCCTGTCCCATATCTCCGACTGAATTTCAGTGGCATGCAGCCCCGCACGTTGAACAGTGGATATAAACATATCCTTTTGTTTTTGATTTAATTCATTAAGAGGGGCAACTTTTAAAATACCTTTTTCAAGGCCAATCATATGAATGCTAAGCGGTAACCATGTTTGAACAGGAATAAGAGAACGCAATTGATCCCCTGTCGCAGTATCCTTTTTTTCATTTTCATCTGAATTATTCGCGGTTGAGACAGATACAGCCCCCGCGGAATCCAATAACTGTTCCGTTGAACGGTTAATACCTTGACGCAGTAAAAGCGCGCGCTCTTTTTGTACCATATCAAGATAGCGTTCGCGACCCTCGGCGGCTCTTTTTTTGATAAAATTTGTTTCGGTCATATTATTGACCTCCTGCTACTGTACCCGTTGTTGAACCACCCGCAAGTGACCTGTCAAAAACAAGAAGAACAATGTTAGCACCACTGGTCAAACGGACGCCCTCATCAATAATATCAACGGTCCATTCGAACCCGCCAATTAATGTTTTTTTACCATCAGCCACAATACGACTACCAACAGGCCCTTTAATAATTGCGTGTTTTGCGGAATGGGATGTGACCGCATATCCATCCAGCACCGGTTGAGCCTGAGACGATTGACGAGACGAGCCCTCGCCATTTGAGGATGAATTACTATTGAAATTTTCACTTCCCTGACCGGCCATAATAATTGGCTTGCTGTCTCTATTAATCGCCTCAGCCGCATCACCACGCACAGGCAATACAAGAATACCACGCGCACCATCATGTGATATTTGTACGTCATCAATGACTGCGCCTATTTTCGTAGGAGACCAGCTGATTGTTAGCGGACACGCCTCAGTCGGAGCTAAAACCAATCCATCATCACATCCATTTTTAATTAGGCTTAGTCCATTTTCAGACCCGGCCAAATCAATATTTAATAATGTTAAATCGGCATCGCCCACATTAACCAAACTGACCGTAATTGCGGATTGTGCGTTGATCCCTGTTCCAAAAGTAACCTCTGTTTCACTGGATACCAACACACCTTTGCCTGGTTGAGAATTTGGAAAAATTTTTGCCTGTTCCGCCTCACCTGGTGCAAATTCACCTGTTAATGGAATATTTGTAACCGCGGATGCGCCATCGTGCTGAACAACCAAAAACCCACTTGATGGCCCCTCAATGACTGGTGACCATAAAATCGATGCAATACAGGCCTGACCTGATGTTAATTCCGTACAATCAGTTCGTAAATCATATCCTGATTGATCTGGCGCATCGATGAACATATCCGTAATTTTAATTGGGTTCGCAGTGATATTGCGAATTGTTAATGATCGGATAATTGGACGACTGGCCTCTAACTCACCAAAATCAACTGGGTTTGGGGTAATTTCAATATCCGTTGAAATATTGACATTGTCAGCGCCTGCATCAACTACACCATTAACACGTGCGGTCACAAGACGGCTGCGCCCCGTATGACGCACCAACATTTCTGTACGCCAATTTCCTGGCTGCAAGCCCTTCACCGTGATAATAATCGCACATTCTGCGCCGCTTGCTAGTGGTTCTTGGGCACATTCATTGACACCGATTGAGGCCATGATCGTGGATGATGGATATAATTTAACATCCTGAAATTCAATTGGGCGGCCGCTATCGTTTTTAAAACGCGCAATCACCTGCGATGTCGACCCTACAGGCACTGCGCCGGCGTCAATATCTTCTTCCACCGCGGTTAAACCACCGCCCCCATCGGCGACCTGTTCCGTTGGATCGCCAAATGCTGATTGCGCCAAAACGGGCGATGTCACCATAATCAAAAAACATGAGGCAACGTAAATAATAAATTTATTCATCATTTCACCCCCATTGGTGTAATTTTAATTGCTGGATTCAACAGCATATCGATATCAAATTCTTCCATCCGTGCAGGGCTGGCTGGGTTTAATGAAAACTCTAATGGTGTTTTACCATCATCAATCAACCTTTTCGCCTCTTTTTCTTCCGCCATCTGTTCCTGAGAAATATAACGCACAACACGTGGACGAAGCAAAATAACCAGTTCTGTGTTATCCGTTTGCCCCGTGCGCCCCGTTGGAATAATTGGCGTGCTTGTACCCAAGCCTGATACATCATATTCATCGCGCTCGCGTACCAATCCAGCAATTAAAATTGAATCACCTGGGCGAGATCTAACCTGTGTTGTTAATTCACGCTCGCTTGTTCTTGGTAATTGAAGCGTGTCATCACTTCCTGCATCAAATTCTTCAAAACCTAAAAATTC
The DNA here is from genome assembly GCA_964350795.1 of uncultured Micavibrio sp. Lineage (GTDB taxonomy): Bacteria > Pseudomonadota > Alphaproteobacteria > Micavibrionales > UBA1664 > UBA1664. The sequence goes on along the minus strand of CAYGLI010000002.1, from coordinate 6,268 downwards.
TTCAATTTGCAATTCTATAGAGGCATAAACAGTTGATTGATCCCATGAGCTGGCTATATTCAATGTAAACCCATTATCAACTTGCGCTGTTGTTGTGGAAACCGTTTCATCACCGTCGTCATCGGTTGTCCGTGACAATGATTCAATATAATTTCGTGTTTCCGCAACACGTAATGAGGCCTCAGATCCAGATAAAACCGTCAATTGCGGTTGTGAAATTGTCTTAACCGCACCTTGTTCGCTTAAGAAGCGCAAAATATCACCTGTCCCTAAATTCACACTGCCCTTGGTTGGCAAACCGATTGTGATGGGCGTTCCAACTTGCGAGCTAATGGCCGTATCCAAATCAATACCCGTGTTAAATGTCCCTAGATCAGCCAAACTATTCCATCTAATTCCCGCACTATTGGCATTGTTCAACTGAACTTCCCAAATATATGTTTCATAGACAATCATCGCCGTGTTAGATCGCAAACGATCAAAATATTGCGCCGCGCGCGATGCATTACGTTGAGTAACCGTATAAATCAATGTTCTTGTAGAATTATCTATTACGGTTTCAGCGCCAGAGAGTGCCGCCAACCCTGCCGCGATATCGGTGAAACTTGCCTCATCAAGGGGCGGCAGAGAAACCGTAAATGTCTCAGTCTCTTTTATTTCCAAAATACCACCATCATAGGTACAATATAAATCTGCCAAACCACAAAGACGACTAACAACCGTATCAACAGATCCACCCAGATTTGCAACGGTAACTTGTCGTGTTAGCCCTTCTTGGGTTTGAAAGGCGATTGGCACATCATATCCAGCCAAAACCAATTGTAGGGCAGAAGCCAATGTTTCATTACGTAATTCATATGGTCCAATGATATCAGATGGCAATTTATCACCGAACCTCATTTCAGGCACCAGAACATCCTTACCCAACGGAATAGTTAGAACCGCTTCGCGCCCTTCATTTAATGCCTCAGCGCGCGGTTCCGCCTTTGTCGCCGGTGGAATATCGACCGTCCGCCCCTTTGGCACGCTCATAGGCGCACAGGATGAAATAACAACGGACGCCAAAAATACGGATCCAAGCACACACAGCTTTGAGTTCAAAATATTTTTGAACACAAACATATTATTTTTATCAACTTTAGATATCATTAAGAACGCCCCGAGCTGGCTATGGCTTTTTTTACCATCATCAACAGTCTATCTTTGTTAACAGGTTTCATCAAGACACTAAAAACCCCGAAGTTAGAAGCCTTTGAAAGAATATCCGTATTTTGATCCCCCGTCACCAAAATTGAAGGAACGGTTATATTTTCAGCTTGTAATTTATTGAGAAAATCAAATCCGTCTTCTGGCTCCATTCGTACATCAACCAAAACGCAGGTTATTTTTTTATCGTTGCTCTTTAAAATTGTTAAGGCATCGGCGGCATTTGTTGCCTCAACACAATCAAAACCGTCATCAGATAAAAATTTTGAAATTTGCATTCTAACAAAATCATTATCTTCAACTATTAGTATTGCTTGCTTATCAGTCATGACCTTGTCTTTAATAAATTATTTTTATCACGTTATGTGATTCATTTACCTACTTCAACCGCATTTCAACCTGCAACGCGTCTTGTGCCATTTCATGCAAATCAGACTTGTTATGTTTCACGGCAAATATAATTGCGCTGGCGTATAATTTTTTTGGATCATGGCGCCAATAATGATATCCAAATCCATCTCTTAGTAACCGTTCCTGTTCCTTTATATCATCTGTCATCTCAATCAATGCAAGGCGTAAATTAATAAACATAGGGTCGGCTTTAAGTCCGTTTTCAAAAATCAATTTTGCTTTTGCTTTTTCACCCTGCCTCAATAATAATTCACCTTCATAAAGTTTTAGCCCAATATTATAGGGGTTGCGCCGCTCTGCATCGTCTAAATATAGTTGAATTTCGCTATAAGCCTCTTGGATTTGGTCATCCTGAACAAGGTGATTATCCATTAATGAAAACATCAACGATGTTTGCATCATCGGCACCACGTCATTCAACCTTAATGATATTTGGTCAAGGCGATCAATATGTGTAAAAAATGCCTCTATATTCTGATCACTCAATGACTGTTTAATTTTTGCAGTCAGGTAATATTGAGATGCATTTTGTAAGGATAAGATCGTCATCAAAATCAAACCTACAATGGCGATTTGCGCGCCCATAACACCACCACACATCCTATCCCGTAATAAGGGCATTAAATGCGTCAAGGCCAGCGCAAGAATAAGCATGACACACGGTAGCAAAACAATTGATGTCGCCATCGCCATCCCACCAATAAACAAAATAATGATCAATGGTAAGATTTTATCGTGATGGTTGGCGATATTTGATAGTATTTTAGACGTGGCCACCAACACCCCAACGACCAGCATAAGCCCAATCGAAAGTCCGATTAATCCGATTTCCACCAATAAATGCAATATATCATTATGCGCGTGCATTCCCATTGTTCGATCATCGACATGGCGAAAATTTTGATAAATCTGTGAAAATGTCCCAAGACCATTCCCTAAGAATGGATTTGTGGATAACGCTGCCTCAATCACACCTTGCCATATAATTATTCTTGTCGATAAAAATGACAAATCAATCGACATTGCCTGAACTAAATATGCATCACCTTTTATAAAGTCCAAAATAAGTGGGAAAATAGTGACGCTAACAACCACGCCAATAAAAGTCATCAGCGCGCTTTTAAATGATGTTTGTTTTGCCTTATAAACGAACCAAATCATTATAAGTGCGGTTATAACAATCATTAAAATCACGGCGCGGCTTTGTGTTGTAACAATCCCTGCCACAATAAAAATACACCCAATCAGATACGCCCAACGACACGATGAATTTTTTAATGAAAAATGGAGTGAGGAGAGACAACATACACCCAATAAAACCGCCAATGAATTGGGATTATAAAACGGATTATTTGCCGCCCCTATAAATTGTCCCGTATTACTAAAAAATTGATAAAGCGCATAAAGCGATAAACCAACGCCAACCACACATAAGAATTGATAGAATTTATTATAATCCATAACAGGATTTTTCAAAAAACCTTGTGTCACAAGGATAAAAGGCACAATCGCGTGCAGGCAGAGGCTATAGATTGATAAATACGGAATTTCACTCCAAAATAAACTCCACGACAGATAAGTGAAAAACAATACGCCGAATATTGTGAATAAATTGATACGAAATTCGGTGATTTTTTCTTGGGTTATCGCCATCCCACATAAACCAAAAATTCCTAGATATCCTAATGCTGTAAAGCCATATGCCCAATCAGGTAATTGCACTAAAAATGCTGAAAATATGAGCGCAAAAACGCCAGCGCGGCTGGTTAAAGATAAAATCATTCAAAAAGTGTAAATGATTTTTAGATAATAAAAAGAAAAATGGCAGTTTTCTGTTGCGAGGAAACTGCCAACCCCACCTAAGGACTCAAACCCCTAGGAATTTATGCGACTCGCTTAAGCGGCAACAGCAGCAATAGTGCCATTGTCGTTAGCTGCAGTCATAGGAGCAAAGTTATCGTTTGCATCTATAAAAATTGATCCGATATACGGGGGTATCTACCCGAACGCCGCAAATTACCTTTATTACGCGTGTCGATTCTGTTTCGACCCCACAGAAACACAAATAAAATCTGTGCTTGTGGTGGAGTCGCCGGGTACTGCCCCCGGGTCCACGACGGCTATTCCGTAAAAACGTTTAGCGTCATAACCAATTTCTTGGTGATTTTAGTATAGAGCATATCCATTGTGATTTCAAGATTTCTTGCGGATAGACATCATAGTTTTATTGAACCGCCATCCGAATCTGCCTAAATTAATTTACAAGGAGATTTTTTATTATGAGCCAATATGAAGATTTATGCCGTAAGATTGTCAATGAGGGTCAATGGGTTGAAAACAAACGCACAGGAAAAAAATGCCTAACACTCATCAATGCCGATTTACAATATAATGTCGGCGCGGGTGAATTTCCGCTTGTGACCACACGCAAATCATATTGGAAGGCGGCAATTGCCGAATTTCTTGGTTATATACGCGGGTATGAAACGGCAGAACAATTCCGATCCATCGGGTGCAATACATGGAACGCCAATGCCAATGATAATGCCGATTGGTTGGCCAACCCCCATCGCAAAGGCGAAGACGATATGGGTCGCGTGTACGGGGTTCAGGGTCGATCATGGGCAAAACCAGATGGTGGGTATGTCGATCAATTAAAAAAAATAGTTGATAATTTATCCAAAGGCATTGATGACCGAGGCGAAATACTCTCATTTTATAACCCGGGCGAATTTCACATGGGGTGTTTGCGCCCCTGTATGCATACACATACTTTTTCGTTATTAGGCGATACACTGCACCTCACCAGTTATCAACGATCATGTGATGTGCCATTGGGTCTGAATTTTAATATGGTACAGGTGTATTTCTTTCTAGCCATCATGGCGTATATTACGGGTCACAAGGCAGGTATGGCCTATCATAAAATCATCAACGCCCATATTTATGAGGATCAATTGGCACCTATGAAAGACGTACAGTTAACACGTACACCGTATGCCGCACCAACATTTCATATTAACCCTGATATAAAATCATTGAAAGATTTAGAAACATGGGTCACGACAGATGATTTCAGTGTTGAGGGATATGAATTCCATGAACCCATTAAATACGCGTTTGCGGTATGATGATATCCCTCATCGTTGCAATGGCAAAAAATCATGTGATAGGTGATGGTGATAAAATACCATGGCATATTCCAGAGGATTTTAAATATTTCAAAGCACAAACCCTTGATAAACCAATCATTATGGGACGCGCGACATTTGAATCCATTCACGCGATGAAAGGGACAGAGCCATCATCAGGCCCTGCACTGCCCAAACGCAAAAATATCATTATCACACGACAAAGTGATTACACCTCGGAAAATTGTATCGTTTGTTCATCATTAAATGACGCAATAGAAGCCGCCAAAAATCATACTAACGACGATAATGAAATTATGATCATTGGCGGTGGACAAATTTACAAACAATCCATGAATCATATTAACCGCATGTACATCACTATCATCGATAAAGAATATGAAGGTGATGTCTTTTTTCCAGAGTGGAATAATAACACATGGCAATTAACATCATCCAACCCTCAAGATGGATACGCGTTTAATATTTATGATCGTAAGCCCTGAATAATTTCTTCATAAAACTCCCCAACTGGCTCGCCCTTATCCGCCATTTCACGGATTTTGGCGTTGAGGGGGATTGCGCCAAGGAATGGAATATCCAACGCCTCAGCCTGCGCCTTTGCACCGCCATCACCAAACACGTGGTCAAGATGCCCACAATTATCACATGTGTGATAGGCCATGTTTTCAATCAAACCCAATATCGGAACATTGACGGTTTTAAACATCTCTATCCCTTTACGCACGTCAATCAAGGCGATGTCTTGGGGCGTGGACACAATAATTGCACCGCTTAAATTCACACGTTGCGACATGGTTAATTGAATGTCCCCTGTGCCAGGTGGCAGGTCAATGACAAGCGTATCCAACCCTTCCCATGCGACATCAGATAATAATTGCGTAAAGGCCGATTGCGCCATTGGGCCACGCCATATGAGTGGGTTTTCCTCGCCAATCATAAACCCAATCGACATCACATCCATGTTGTGCGCTCGTAAGGGTACAATTTTACCAGCCTCATTTTGATCTGGTTTTTTGCCTGATAGCCCCGTCATGCGTGGGATAGATGGGCCGTAAATATCGGCGTCCAATAATCCAACTTTCTCACCATCGCCCGCCAAGGCACACGCAATATTCATCGCAACGGTTGATTTACCAACACCACCCTTGCCCGATGCAATTGCAATAATGCGTTTGGCGTCGACATTGATCTTTGTTGTATTTGCAGGGCGCGCTGGTTTCGTTTTTCGTTCACCTGTGACAATGATTTGAATATCCGTCACACCCTTAATCGGTTTCAGAATCTGTTCGGCCTCAATTTCAATTTGGGGGGCACGCGATGGGTCGCATTTCATAATGGCACGGACGCGCCCTTCATCAATCATCACATTTTCAACGCTGGCATCCTTAATAGAGGCCAAAGCGGTCTTGATGTCAGATTCTTTCGGATTATTCTTGCCAAACATACCTAATGATATATTTTAGTTTCATAAGTTATTCAAGTGAGAGAGAAAAATG
>CAYGLI010000001.1:38935-68162 GCA_964350795.1 uncultured Micavibrio sp. | reverse complement strand
ATTTAAGGATAAAGTCGTATAAGCGAACATGCTTCGCGCAATCATTCCATTTTTATCAGACCAAATCGCAAAACAGCGGAAATCGCTCTTCCTTTGGGCGCCTGTAATGATGGGGTTGGGGATTGTGGTGTATTTTACCGCGGACGCGACAATATCATGGGCAATGTTAGGCGGCGGTTTATTTTTTATTATTCTTGCATTGTCAAAATCAATTCATTCCTATTCAAAAACAGGTCAAAATCGATGGTTATGGTGCGTTTTAATGTCACTGACCCTGTTGTTGTTCATGGTCGGATACAGTTCGGCGCAATGGCGAACACAGGCATTATCGACACCGTTATTGGAAAAAAATATTCCACCTGTTGATATAACGGCAACCATCGAAAAATTAGTGAAATTGGATGGTGGTAAGGCCAAACGCGTAATATTGCGTGATATTATCATCGACAATAAAAATATTAAATTGCACCGTGTGCGCCTGAAAACCTATCATTTTAAGGGGGATGATTGGCGTAACGGCGATCGCGTGATGGTGAGGGCAAAATTAATGCCGCCATCAGGACCAGTCATGCCAGGCGGATTTGATTTCCGATTTAAGGCCTATTACGAGGGATTAAGCGCCGTCGGATACACAATGGGCAATGCGGAATTAATATCCAAATCAAGCACGCAACAAAATTTTGTTCAATCCATTCGCGATATTATCGGCGCGCGTCTTTATGGTGTCATGGATGACCGCTATGCCGGAACGGCACAAGCGTTATTGACAGGAGAGCGTGCAGGAATCACCAAGGATGATACCGAGGCATTACGAACGTCAGGATTGGCGCATTTATTGGCAATATCGGGTCTTCATATCGGGCTTGTGGCGGGATGTGTGTTTTTCTTTGTTCGATTGTTTTTGGCCATGATTCCTAAGATGGCTTTATATCACCCCATCAAAAAATACGCCGCGGCCTGTGCCATTATTATTGCGTTTACCTATATGATTTTGGCAGGAGCAACCGTGCCGACCGTTCGGGCATTTATCATGACATCATTGGTGTTGTTGGCGGTGATATTGGACAGGTCGGCATTGAATATGCGCCTTGTTGCCTTGGCGGCCATGATTGTGATGGTGACCACGCCAGAGGCCGTTATAGGGCCAAGTTTTGTTCTGTCCTTTGCCGCCGTGGCCGCCCTCATTGCCTTTTATCAAGGGATAGGCCGCCAATGGTTGGTGAATGCACGTGCGTTCCATCCATTATGGCGCCCTGTTTATTATGTTGCAGGGGTGGTTGCAACAACCATTATTGCGACATTGGCCACCGCGCCATTTTCGGTGATGTTTTTTAATCGGTTCGCGGTTTACAGCGTTGTGTCAAATATTGCCGCGATGCCATTAATGGCCTTTATCGTTATGCCGTTTGGGTTGTTATCAATGTTGTTAACCCCATTGGGGTTGGATGGTTATACCTTGCCCATTATGGAATGGGGAATTGCCAAAATTACCGATGTTGCACACGCTGTTTCGGATTATCCGGATGCCAATTTATACTTACCATCCTTTGGTGTCATTGACACGATTTTGATATCAGTTGGATTTTTATGGCTTGTCTTATGGCGAGGGATTTTAAGATGGGGTGGACTGTTATTTTGTATGATAGGATTCATCATTCCGCATATAACAACGAAACCTATCATCATGATCAGCGATAAAATGTCCGCCATTATGATTGTGGATAAGTCATCGGATAAACCATTTTTAACCGGAAAGATGAATGGGTATCTTAAATCCAACTGGCTTGAGTCTCTGGGATATTCATCCGATGTGGATATTTTAAATTATAACAAGGGGGATAACATCAATAATTCAATGGGATATTGTGATGATATGACGTGTCGATTGAAAATTGATGCTGTTCGCGTCACAATTATTTTAAATCCATCCGCAACACAAATGGCATGCCAAGATACGGACTTGGTCATTACAAAAATTCCAATGGTGAACCGTTATTGCGATACCCCTCAAGTGATTGATCGGTTCGATATTTGGCGAAATGGCGCGACGACAATTACATTTAATAACGGACGCTATGATATTAAAACTGTGAAATAGTGTCTCTATTGATTGAGAAGAATAAATATATTATTTCCCTAAATTCGCAATTGCCGTAGACTATAACAATGGCTGAACCAACCCCGGGATTTAACCCCACCTTTGCAGGATTCAAATCCTCCGTTTTTCGCGGGGATATTTTGCTTGCGCTTGGGATTGTTGCTATTATTACCGTTTTAATCTTTCCAATGCCAACATGGTTGTTGGATATGTCATTGGCGTTGTCCATGACATTGTCTGTCATGGTGTTGATGACGGTTTTGTTTTTAGAACGTCCACTTGATTTTTCAACATTCCCAACGGTTTTATTGATTGTCACCATGCTACGCCTTGCGCTGAACCTTGCCTCAACGCGCCTTATTCTTGCCAATGGGCACGAAGGTCCCTTGGCCGCGGGGGATGTGATTGGCGCGTTTGGCGGCTTTATTATGCAGGATAATTTCGTCATTGGAATTATCGTGTTCGCCATCCTGATCCTTGTGAATTTTGTTGTGATTACCAAGGGGTCGGGACGTATTGCCGAGGTTGCCGCACGATTCTCTCTTGATGCGATGCCCGGTAAACAAATGGCGATTGATGCCGACATGTCCGCAGGAATGATTACCGAAGACGAAGCCCGTGAACGCCGTAAGACATTAGAAGAAGAAAGCAATTTTTACGGGTCAATGGATGGTGCGGCAAAATTTGTTCGCGGTGATGCCATTGCTGGTCTGCTGATCACAATCATCAATGTTATTGGTGGTATTATTATTGGTACGGCGCAAATGGGTATGAGCATGGGAGATGCCGCCACATCCTATACCATGCTAACCGTAGGTGATGGTTTGGTGTCGCAAATCCCTGCCCTCATCGTGTCCGTTGCCGCGGGTTTATTGGTGTCCAAGGGCGGCGTGACGGGCACAACCCAATCCGCCCTGTTTGTTCAATTTGGAAAATACCCCCGCGCCCTTGCGCTGACATCCGTTTTAATGACCGTTCTTGCCCTCCTCCCTGGTATTCCACCATTACCATTCTTATTTCTTGGTGCGTGCACAGGGGCCTTGGCATGGTTTGGAACACGCAATAATAATGAACGCGAATATAATGAACAATTAGCCTTAGAGGCCAAAAATCCTCAAAAATTGATAAAACCATCCGAAGAACCAATCTCACAAACATTGGCGATGGACACAATCCGTTTGGAATTAGGGTATGGATTACTATCCCTTGTGAATTCAGAGACAGGGAATAAATTAACCGACCAAATAAAAGGCCTCCGTCGTCAATTGGCCGAAGAAATGGGATTTATCCTCCCCTCCGTCCGCATTCAGGATAATTTGCAATTACAGGCCAATGATTACGCCGTGCGGATAAAGGAAATTGGCGCGGGTGGCGCAAGCGTCCGCCCTGGTATGTATCTATGCATGGACCCAACGGGGGAACCCATCACCTTGCCTGGTGAATCAACGATTGAACCTACATTTGGCCTGCCTGCCATGTGGATTGATGATCAATATAAAGAGGAAGCAAACTTCAAGGGCTATACTGTTGTTGATGCCGCAACCGTTGTCACAACGCACCTGACCGAAATTATCAAGGATAATATGCAAGATTTATTATCCTATACCGAAACACAAAAACTATTGGATGAATTGCCAGAACAATACCAAAAATTAATTGCCGACGTTGTGCCCGCGCAAATATCGGTCACCGCCATGCAACGTATATTACAAAATTTATTGGCAGAACGTGTCAGTATTCGTGATCTACCAACGATATTGGAGGGCGTGTCCGAGGCCGCAGGGATTACAAAAAATATATCCTTAATTACCGAACATTCACGCTCACGCCTCGCGCGGCAAATTTGTAATCAATATGCTGGTGCTGATGGCGTCTTATTACTTGTCACCCTTACCGCCGAATGGGAACAGGCCTTTGCCGAAAGCATTATTGGCGATGCCGAAGACCGTCAATTGGCAATGGCACCCTCAAAATTACAAGAATTCATAAAACGCGTCAGCGAAAAATACGAGGATTTAGGCGCAAAGGGCATGAACCCCGCCATGGTTGTGTCCCCCCATATCCGACCATATTTGCGTACAGTGATAGAGCGTTTCCGCCCACAAACCCCAGTCATGTCACAAAATGAAATCCACGCCAAGGCAAAAATTAAAACTATGGGATCGATTTAATCCACAAATCCGGACATTTTAAAACTTTTTTATTGACCTAAACGTAATTTTATTGCGTAATAAATATATTGCTACGCAATAAATTATAAAAAAATAATACAGGGAGAATAAAATGAAACAAAAAATAAACGTTATTTTCGCAGGCTTAGCTACAGCAGGGTCGATGATACTTTCTGCGCCTGCATTTGCACAACAAAGCGCGCGTAATTGCGCGCCAAGAAATACAGTTATAGACCGCTTAGCAGAAGGTTATGGTGAAACACGACAGTCAATGGGTCTTGGCGCTAATAACAGTGTCGTAGAGACTTTTGCAAGTAACGAAACTGGAACATGGACAATCACAGTTACGACTCCCACAGGACTAACGTGCCTTGTCGCATCGGGACAAAGTTTTGAAAAACTAAATGAAAATCTGCCTGTCAAAGAACAAGATGCGAGTTATAAGCGAACTCTACAACCACTTTAATTGATTGACTGAATCGCCTTCTGCCACTGTGAATAAAGGCGATTAGTTTTATCTTTATCTCCGTTACTAACAAACTGTTTATCTAATTTATGGACAGCCGAAATATCGTCCAATGATGTAAACACACCCGCTTGTAAAAACGCCATGGCGGCCGCGCCCCATACGGTTGATTCTTGGTTAACAGGGCGGTCAATCAGTGCATTTGTTTGGTTGGCGATTTGTTGGCATACAAAATTATTGGCGACCAAGCCGCCATCAACACGGATTTTATCTATCCCCTGCCCTGTATCTTTAACCATCGCATCAATTAAATCACGCGTTTGAAAGGCCTGCGCCTCCAACGCTGCGCGCGTAATATGCGCGATGGTTGTGCCGCGACTTAATCCAAATATCGCGCCCCGTGCATTCGGATTCCAATAAGGCGCGCCCAACCCCGTAAAGGCAGGGACAAACACAACACCGTCACTGTCATCCACCGAGGTTGCAATGGCCTCACTTTGCGATGAATCTTCAAAAAATTCTAAATTATCACGCAAAAATTGAATCGCCGCGCCCGCAACAAAAATTGACCCTTCTAATGCATATGTTATTTCGCCGTTAATTCGCCATGCAATGGTTGAGAGAAGACGGTTTTTTGATATCACACATGTGTCGCCCGTATTCATTAACGCGAAACATCCCGTGCCATAGGTTGATTTCATCATGCCATTTTCAAAACAAGCTTGGCCAAATGTTGCGGCCTGTTGATCCCCCGCCATTGCCAATATCGGTAGAGGTTTATCGAATAATTCGGTAATGCCAAATTCCGCGCAATTATCCATGACCGTTGGTAACATGCCCATCGGCACACCAATACGGTCACATTGCACATCATCCCATTGTTGATCGTGAATATTATAAAGCATAGTGCGCGCGGCATTGGATATGTCGGTGGCATGCACATCCCCACCCGTTAATTTCCACAAAAGAAAGCTGTCTATCGTTCCAAAAATTAGATTTTTATTTTTATCTGTATTATCCAATACCCAACGAATTTTCGTGGCGGAAAAATAAGGATCAGCCAACAGACCTGTGCGTGCCTGAATGTCATCTTCGTGGAGTTTTAATGTTTCACAGAAATCCGCAGTGCGCCTATCCTGCCAAACAATCGCGTTATAGGCGGGCGCGCCCGTATCCTTATCCCATAAAATTGTTGTTTCCCGTTGATTGGTAATTCCAATACCAATCACATCATCAATATTCACCTGTACCAAGGCATCGCGACATGTGCCCAAAACATCATCCCAAATTTGATTTGGGTCTTGTTCCACCCATCCTGAATGGGGTGTGAAAATTTCCAGTTCTCTTTGAGCCTTTGCAATAACCTCACCCTTAGCATTAAAAATCAGTGCACGGGTTGATGTTGTGCCTTGGTCAATTGCAAGGACGAGCGGATTTTCGCTCATGCTCTATCCTTCATATATTTCGTAATCGCCTTTTGTGTATCATCGTCTAAATGCAAGCCCAATTTTGATCGTCGCCACAGCACATCATCCCCTGTTTTGGCGAATTCATAGGCGATGAGATAATCTAATTCGCGCCCGTAAACTCCACCACCAATTTCCGCGCCCATATCGTCCAATGATATCACACCATCCAAAATAATATTCATGCATGTCCCGTATGCTCGGGCATAACGCCGTATCAGAGATGTTGAGAGAAACGGGAATTCCGCTGATTGTTCGGTCACATAGGTTTCAAAATCATTGTCCTTGATGTCGCCACCCGGTAATTTTTCATTCGCTGTCCAATGCGTTGATTTTTTATGAAATAGCGTATCAATTTTATCGACGGCTTCTTGTGCCAAAACACGATAGGTGGTGATTTTACCCCCCAAAATCGACATAAATGGTAATCCATCAATGGTTTGGGTGTCAAAATCATAATCTCGTGTCGCGTATGCCGCCTCCTCCTCACCATCATCCATCAATGGTCGAACACCCGAATATTCATGAATAATTTCAACATCCTTGATCGATTTATTGAAATAATTTTTAATAACGGATTTCAGATATTGACGCTCATCCACATCCAACACAGGTTGTTCATCTGGGTCATCACCCACATCAACATCCGTTGTCCCCACCAATGTGTAATCCGTCTCATAGGGAATGGTAAACACAATACGCCCATCATCATTTTGCAAAATATATGATTGCGATTCGGGGTATAATTTTGGAATAACGATATGCGACCCCTTCACCAATCTAATTTTTTGAGGGGTAATAGCGCCCTCCATTTTCATCACCTTTGACGCCCATGGGCCCGATGCATTCACAACCATCTGTGCCTTATAATCAACACCTTCCTTGGTTTTAATTATCCAATCATCGCCATGCGATTCAAATCCTGTGACCTCGGTGTTTGTTTTTATCACTGCACCGCGCGCCATGGCATCCATGGCATTTAAAACAACCAATCGCGAATCCTCAACCCAGCAATCAGAATATTCAATCCCGTATTTAAATTTTTGATTGAGTATTTTATTTTTAATATCTGTTTTTATTGATTTTTTTAACGTCGTTTTGCCTGCTAAAAAATCGTAAATCCATGTCCCAATACGGATCATCCATAGGGGACGCAAATGCGGTGCATGGGGTAAAATAAACCTCATCGGCCATATGATATGGGGCGCGAGGTTGAGCAAAATATCCCTCTCCCTTAATGCCTTTTTCACCAAACCAAATTCATAATGCTCTAAATACCGTAAACCACCATGAATTAACTTTGTGCTGGCACTTGATGTGGCGGATGCTAAATCCCCTTTTTCCAACAACAAAACCTTGTAACCGCGCCCTGCGGCGTCACGGGCAATACCCACGCCGTTAATTCCGCCACCTATAATGCAAATATCGTATGTTTTCTTATCCATCTGTTTACATTACACGCTGTTTTCACCATAATTTCAAGTATATGCGTGCTCTCGCACTTTTCATGGTTATCAGTTTATTTCATGTTTTACCTGTGCAGGCAGAAAGCACGCCATCGATTATCGCCTCGTTCAAACACTTTATTTTTGATGATCCTCCTCAAAAACCTCATCTGAACCCTGTCCGTCCAACCATGGGCAAGCCCATGAGTGAATGCATAGAAACATTACCTTATAATCACAGCCCCTTGATTGAGGATATTAATATTCGCGCTCGTGAAATGGCCAATACCATCGACGCCGCGCAAGAAACACTGTCATTTCAACCTCATTTTAGTGGCCTAAAAGGCCCAAAATTAACAATTATGCGCCGTGATTTAGAACGCGCCCTCATTCACAACAGGGGATCTGCACAGGAAATTTATCACAACGCCGCGATGTCGCCAGCGACCCCAAGTGCCTGCAATAAAGCCTTAAAAACATCATGGGATATTGAATTGCGCCATCATATTGATGTGTTTGAAAGTGATCGATCACCATTAAGTCGTAGCAATCTAATCGTTAATAATCGTCTTAATTTTGGTGGTTATTTTCTAGGAACGTCATCCATTAACACGCCCCTATATGATAATTTAGAACGCGATAATGACCTGCGTATTCTCAATCGCACAGACCCCATTCGTCAGGATGTTTTGGGGTTTGCGTGGCAGGGATTGAATATAGAGCGATTAATGCTAAGCGGTTTCGCGACGCCCAAACCTAATCTTTATATCGCTGGACATGCAGGATATTTAGAGGAAATGTTTTTTGGGCTTGGCGGTGAATTGTTATATCGTCCAAACAATTCCCCCTTTGCCATTGGGATGGAGGCGTGGGGCACCATGAAGCGAACACCCTATTTAGGCAGTTGGACGACCCTAGACGACGATAACACGCAAACCAGCGCCCTTTTAAACCTTTGGTATGATATGCCAACAACACCCCTTACCTTTGGATTGTCTGGTGGACGATTTTTGGATGGTGATTATGGCGGCATGGCTAAGGCCGTCTATAAACCTGCACAGGGATGGTCAATCGAGGGTTACGCCACCTACTCCAACGAACGCGAACAACAATTGGATGGCGATACGTCTCATATGATTGCAGGTTTACGCCTCACTATGCCACTAGGGCAATTCAAGGGGTTACCCGATAATTCCCATCAAACAATTGACATTGCACCGTTCGCACGTGACAAGGGTCAAAGGATTGATAATGCTTACCCCCTCTATGATTTAACCGACCCATGGCACACAAAAAATATTTATCGTGATTGGAACCGCATTACAAAAAAATAGCCGAGGCATTAAGCCTCGGCCAAGTAATTCAGAGTGGGTATAAGATTGCCCCCTATAAAAAAAGTGGTACGTGCTTTTCCCAGTTCAACCTTATATTTAAAGTTTACATAAAATTTTATATAAATGCAAGCATTATTTTTATATAGATAAAAACCTATGATCGGTATGGGTTCGCAACCGTCGGCGTTGGCTTTCTTGCGTAACTGGATGGTGTATCGACACCTTGCGCCTCTAAAATTTCTTTTAGACAATAAGAATTCAGACCTGATTGGTCGATATCTTGATAGTGGGCCGAAATATCAGCATTTAAACTCAATGCGCGATATTCTATGTAATCAGGTTTTGATTGTCCTTTGCTGAAATAAATATCCAAAGCACAGGTCTCACCATAATAATGCCATGCGTTCACGGCCAATTCATTACGGTTCAAAACTGGCTTGTTTAATAGAATAGCAATGTCCTTATTGTCCATCACCTGAATTGATTGTGGAGAGCGAATAACCTGACGAACCAATTGAACCCGCTTCAAATTTTCGCTCAATGTTAAGGATGTGTTCGAATGAAAAAATAATGACACACCCATCTGTAAAAGACAGAACACTCCTGCAAAACAGAAGCATAAGCCCAGATTAAATAAAGATGCAGGCATTGCCTGCATTTTATTGTTTGTTGTATGATTTTTCATCAGACGAATTAGGCAGCGCTTGCCTTTTTCCCATCAGTTTTTTTAGAAGCAGCCTTTAATTTCGAGAAATCAGTTGCCGAACCTTCTGATTTTGCACCTGCGGATGCGAAAGATGAAATTTTACCTTCAATCGTTGCGCCTGCCTCAACGGTTAGCTCACGATATGTGATTGTTCCAATCACTGTTCCTGATGCCTCGATCGTGACACGACCATCAACGGTTAAATCACCCTCAAAACGACCCGCGATAACGGCCTCTTCGATATCAACAGACCCGTAAAAAATACCTGTTTCGGCGATGTCTAATAATTTTGCACCATTCAATGTGGCCTCAACGGTACCCTCAACTAACAGCTGGTCACAATTTTCAATCTCACCAGACATCGTAATGCCTTGGCCAATTGTTAATTTACGACCATCGGTCACTGTGCGTGTTTGTGCCGTGCCATACGCTGCCGCTTGCCCACCAAGTGCGGGACGACCAAATGGAGAGCTATTTGTTTGTGTATCTTTTGAATCGGCCATCGTTTTTTCTTCCTTATTCTCTATTGCCTCATTATTATTGTCGTTTAAATCGGCCTTTGAGGGGCCAGATTCAGGGATATTTTGTTTATGAAACATGCTGCATCACCTTTTTTAATTTTTAATATTCATGCGATAATAATAACCATTATGATCGACTTCTTGTACTCGCAAACATCACTCTTGTTTTTTCATGTACTTTCGCGCACCCTAGCATGATAGAAATTGATAATGCAAGGTTTTTGAGGATTTTTTTACTATGTCTCTTCGTTTAATACAGGTCACCCTGCCCGCCGAGCGCAAAAAATCCATGATCAATGTGGCCGAAACCCATAATGCATTGGATATATGGTGGGAACCTAAAAACGAAGATGGCCTTAGAACAGTGAGTATTCTGGTCGACCGCGCCAGCCAACAAAATATATTAGACAGCATTCAATTACAATTACACGACGAAAATAATTGGCGCGCGGTTTTGCTCCCTGTTGAGGCAAGCCTTCCCAAAATTGAAAAATCAGAAACAGAGAAAAAACAGAAATTTAAATGGCGGAAATCTCTAACCCGCGAGGAATTATTTCAAGAAGTCTCGGGAGGAGCAGAAGGCGACCTCGTCTTTTATCTGATGGTTTTACTATCCACTATTGTTGCCGCCATTGGATTGGCACAAGACAACATTGCCTTTGTCATTGCCGCGATGGTGATTGCGCCACTGCTGGGGCCAAACTTGGCATTGACCTTTGGTACGGCCTTGGGGGAAAAGGGGCTTATTCTTAATGCTCTCAAAACAAATATTGGTGGCCTTTTGGCGGCTATCATTCCCTGCACGCTTATCGGATATATTGTTGATATCAACATGCAAAGTGAACAGTTAATGGAACGCACAATTATTGATTTTGCCGCCATTGCCGTTGCAATGGCATCCGGTGCCGCGGCGGTATTATCCATGACAACGGGCGTTTCATCGGCCTTGGTTGGTGTGATGGTTTCGGTCGCCCTTCTTCCCCCTGCGGCGGCGGTTGGAATATTTCTGGGAAAAATGGAATTTGCCTATGCCATAGACAGCTTTTTATTACTCACCACCAATATTGTGTGCATTGGATTATCATCACAAATTGTTTTGGCGTTTATGGGTATCCGCCCACGGACATTTTTGGAAAAACGATCAGCCAATCAATCCAGCCTGATTCAAATTGTAATCTGCGTATTACTCTTGGCTGTTATTTCCGCCATTATCGTTTATACAGAAACAGATTTAGACATTAAATTTGAATAAAATAATATCACCGTCTTTAACGACATATTCTTTACCTTCTTGGCGGGTTTTGCCTTTTTCTTTGGCACCTTGTTCACCTCCACATGCAACGTAATCATCAAACGCCGTTGTTTCAGCGCGGATAAATCCTTTTTGAAAATCAGTATGAATAACGCCCGCGGCCTGTGGGGCCTTGTCGCCCTTATGGATTGTCCATGCGCGCGTTTCCTTTGGCCCCGCGGTGAAATATGTTTGCAAGGATAACAAATCAAATCCTGATCGAATGATTTTATCCAATCCTGCCTCGTCCAAGCCCAAGCTGTTTAAAAATTCTTTTTTGTCCGCTTCTGTTTCCATCACGGAAATTTCAGCCTCAATCGCGGCGGAAATCACCACATGGTTTGCCCCTTGTGCCTTTGCCATTTCCGCAACTTTTACTGAAAAATCATTGCCCGTTGCCGCGTCGTCTTCGTTGACATTACACACATACAAAACGGGTTTTGATGTGATCATTTGTAATTTTTTCAATAACGGCAATTCGTCATCGGATAATTCAAGCGTCCGAACGGGGATACCCGCGTCTAACAAAACCTTAACCTGTTGCGCGACATCCAATAACGCCGCCGCGTCCTTGTCCTGCCCCTTCACCTTTTTGGTCATGTTGGTTATTTGTTTATCAATCGATTCCAAATCCGCCAACATTAATTCTGTTTCGATGATTTCGGCATCACGGATGGGATCAACCGACCCCTCAACATGCGTCACATCGCCGTCTTCGAAACATCGTAAAACATGAATAATCGCATCGGTTTCGCGGATATTGGCAAGGAATTGGTTACCAAGCCCCTCACCCTTTGACGCGCCCTTAACCAGTCCCGCAATATCAACAAATTCCAATTGAGCCGGAAGAATATTTTGCGACCCTGCCAATTTGGCGATTTGATCCAATCGAGAATCAGGAACGGCCACGCGTCCCACATTAGGTTCAATCGTACAAAACGGGAAATTCGCCGCCTGTGCATTCGCCGTTGCCGTTAAGGCATTGAATAAGGTTGATTTTCCAACGTTGGGCAACCCAACAATTCCACAATTAAATCCCATGATTTTATATCCTCTTTCGTGTCATCCTCCGACTTGATCGGGGGATCTTGTATTTGTTATTTCAAAAGAGTTTTTACCACGAAGACACGAACGCACGAAGGGATTTTTAGTTTAAATGTGGATTCATTCTTTTTTGCGCTGGTGTTCCACGAGGTGAAATCCTTCCACTCTCATGAGTAAGCGCAAACTTAGGTTTGTAGCCATCTAAGAAACCCTGCATTTGCTTTAGAATTACTTCTCGTTGTTCATCTGTAGGCATATCTTTCTTATCAAAGACCGCTAAATCAATTTCATATCGCATTCCATCGGCGGTTAGACCAATTTGCGCGATATAAGGTTGTGCAGTTCCATAAAATATATTTTTTAATTCTTCGTTTATTTTTTCTTGCAAGTCTCTTGCATCTGTAAAGCTGTGAAATGCCATCTTAACTCCCTTTCATATCCTGCATCACTTTTGCGGTAAAGTCTGTTTTATTATTTAACAGATTATCGCAATGATTTGCAACATATTTTAATAGAGGGTTTAGCCAGTCATAGTCTTCATCCCTAAAATTACCCAATACATGCCCATTCACCCGTGCCTTTGACCCCGGATGTCCAATGCCCATGCGCACGCGGTAATATTCGGGCGTGCCAAGGCGTTCTGTGGTTGATTTCAGGCCGTTATGTCCCGCCGAACCGCCACCTTTTTTGACCTTAATCACGCCCTCGGCCAAATCCAAATCATCATGAAACACGATAATATTTTCAGGTGCGATTTTATAAAATGCCGCGAATGGTTGCACGCTTTCACCCGACACATTCATATATGTTTGGGGTTTAAGCAGGAAGACCTTCTCACCCCCCAATCGTCCTTCGCTATATTCACCCTTTAATTTTGATTTCCAATCGGAAAATCCGTGTTTATCGGCAATAACATCCAACGCCATAAACCCGATGTTATGACGTTGTTTCGCGTGTTCTGTGCCTGGGTTTCCTAAACCAACGAATAAATACATGGGATTATTTATAAACCAGAGAGGCACAGAGGCACAGAGTTTTTTATATTGTCATCCTGAGGAATAAAATGACGAAAGATCTCCAAGAGATTCTTCTCTACGCTCAGAATGACAAAAGACAAAACAAAACCCCGCGATTGTCATCAACGGGGTTTGTTATAATTTTGATTAAGAGATTAGTTGCCTAATGCATCCATCATTTGATCCTTTGCCGCATCCGTCGCCATATCCTTAATGTCACCTGTTGCTGGTTCAATCGCATCCTTGATTGTACCTTCAACAGCGTCCGCCGTTGCTTCCTTAACGTCCTCGACTACAGCCTCGGTTGTGATGTCCGTCATTGAATCTGCAACTGTTTCCGCAACGGCCTCGTTTGCCGCCTCTGTCGCTGTTTCGGCAATTGCATCGGTTGATGGCATGTTATCTTCAACCATTTCTGTCACAGTTTCTTTAACTTGTGCCTTCATGGGTTTTGGTGAAATGCGCTCTACCGCTGTTTCTATAGTGGTTGTGGCCTCTTCCTGAGTTTCCTCGGCAAATTCAGCGATTGTCTCTGACATTTCTTCGGCTGCATCCTCGGCAACGATGATTGATTCATCTGTGATTTCCTCTGCATCACCAGCCGCAGGCATGATGTTCGCTAAGGCCTCAGCCGATGTAGGGTCGTCGAATGCTGCAACAGACCCCGTCTCATTTGAAAATTCAGTGTTAAATGATTGTTCATCATTTTTTAACGCCTCTTCCAATGATTGCTGATAATCACCGGCGGCTGGTTGAATATCCGCGGCTTCATCCGCTGTCATTGGCGGCACGGCAATTGTGACCTCATCCAAATATGTTTCAACCTCTGTTGTTGTTTCATTTTCTGGCGCAAACCATGATTGAACAGATGACGTCATGGATTCAAACCATGTTTGCTCTTCGGCCTTTGCCACAGATGTCATTGAAAGCGCGATAATCGCCGTTGTTGTTAAAAGTTTAAGTTTCATAATTATTCTCCTTCAAAAAATAAATAACACATATGTTTAGCAGATAGCTTTATAAAAAAGCAAGCCCTTTTTCATACTTATGAAAATCTAAACGATCGCTTCATGAATCGCCACAACGCCAAAGGTCATGGTTTTAAACGATGCAGACGTAAACCCAGCATCAATTAATCGTTGTTTCAACAACTCACGGCGTGGGAACTTGCGAATAGATTCCACCAAATATTGATAGCTATCGCGGTCTTTGGCTACAATTTCACCGAATTTGGGAATCAGATGATCGGAATATCCATCATAGATTTTTTTGATAATCGGGTGGTCAACATGTGAAAATTCCAAACAATAAAAACGTCCACCTTTTTTCAATACACGCGCGGCTTCGGCCAATGCATTATCAATATGCGTCACATTCCGCAGGCCAAATGCGATGGTGTAAATATCAAATTCATCATCCTTAAACGGTAATGATTCGGCGTTCGCTTCAACCCAATTCATATTCACAATCGCGCGGTCGTATGCACGGTCACGTCCAACATCCAACATGGCGGGGTTAATATCGCTCACCGTGATATCGGCACGGCCATTAGTGTGTTTGTAATGAC
The DNA here is from genome assembly GCA_964350795.1 of uncultured Micavibrio sp. Taxonomy (GTDB): domain Bacteria; phylum Pseudomonadota; class Alphaproteobacteria; order Micavibrionales; family UBA1664; genus UBA1664. The sequence continues at coordinate 53,037 of CAYGLI010000001.1, read as the reverse complement.
GAAACGCAATATCCCCCGTCCCGCCCGCAACATCGAGGATTTTATCAGCAGCGCGTGGATTGATTTGTTTAATCAATTTATCTTTCCAAACACGGTGGATACCGCCGCTCATGACATCATTCATAATGTCATAGCGCGATGCGACATTTTCAAATACACCAAGGACGAGGTTTGTTTTCTCGTCTGGAGTTACTGATTTAGTGCCAAATGATGTTGATTCAGGGTTTTGTGTCATAAGAATTTTTTAAACGCAAAGTCACGCAAAGTCACGCAAAGTTTTTAGGGGGTGGCCTTTAAAAAATCTTTTGGGTCTTTATCTGCCCAATACATTTTTTCCGCCATATGTTTAGGTTTGCTTAAATATCGCGCGGAGTGGGCTTCTTTCAGAGTTCGTTCAAATAATGGCGCAACTTCGGCCTTATATCGCTCCATATCAAACTCATAGCTTGTAACAATCGAGGATTGTTTTGGTTTTAGCGTTACATAGCTATCACAACCTTCACCCTCTTCACTATTTAGATAAACAAAAGAATCAAAATCATTCCTTAACGCCCAATCCCTTAATTTAATAGTTAAATAAATCCATACATTTTCATGTGCTGCCGCTATACGAAAATCTTCACCAATGGCTTTTGATCTGCCTTTTCTTTTCTTTAATTGCTCTTTGGCAAATTTATTTTCACGGACAAATTTTTGAACGGCTTTTAGCGATTTTTGTGATAGCTTACTTGCGACATCATGAGGATATATGATTTTTTCAAATGGTCTAAAGACAGACTGCAAATCAGCTCGTTGCTCCGTGGTCAATGCGTCGTTACCATTAAATATTTCTAACGCTCCACTACCTATTGGGTCGTCTTCCCAACAATCAGACAGGCGAAGTGGGTTTTGAATATCAACATTCAATTTAGAAAACCTTGCTTGGCTTATGTAAGAAACGAATCTTTCTTGAATATCATTAATACTTGCCCGAGTTTGAGTTTGCTGATGAATGTTCGAGACAATAAACTCCTCACCGTCAAAACCCATCGAATTTTGACTGCAAAACATACTGTTTATTCGGTGTATAGACGCCAATAATGACCCGTGATGTCTTAAAACATCATGGCCTTTTTGATCGCTTAATGTTCCGTGGTAAAGTTCCATAAAATACATATATCAAAACATATTAAATACGTCAATTTTTACTGTGACACTTTGCGCAGCTTCGCGTTACTTTGCATTTCAAAAAGGGGACATGCTCAAAGGGCGACGGCCCGACAACGTGTCCCCGTTGCTTATCGCTATGTTTTACAATGGGGACACTTTACGCTTCGCTTTAAAGATGTCCCCCGGAAGTTAAAAACTATCGCATGAGTTGCCGCGATCACTTTGTTCCCTCGCAATGACGAAATGAAGATGCTATCTTACATCCATGAAATTAATCAAGGCCATGACGACCGTTGCGGGATTCACGTTGATATCACGTGTTCTTGGATTTATCCGCGATGCAATGACCGCTATTATTTTGGGTGCTGGGCCATTGGCAGATGCGTTTTTTGTTGCGTTAAAATTACCTAATTTATTTAGACGGATTAGCGCAGAAGGTGCGTTCAGCGTCGCCTTTATTCCCCTATTTTCGGAATCAATCGAAAAAGACGGCATAGACGAATCCAAACGCATGGCGCGTAATATGATGGGGTTTATGTCGCTCATCATCTTTGTTTTCTCGGCGGTAGCAATGATATTTATGCCTTACCTGATAATGGCCATCGCACCGGGTTTTGATGTTGATGGAGAGCGATATGCAAGCGCAGTTGATTTATCGCGCATTACATTCCCTTACCTGTTGTTCATTTCCCTCGCATCATTATTGGGTGGTGTGATGAACACGGTTGGGCGGTTTGGTATTTATGCCTTCCTACCTGCGTTATTTAATCTGTGCCTAATTGGTGTTTTATTAACGCACGATATGATTTGGGATACACCCGCCCATGCCTTGGCGTACGTGGTTGCCATTGCGGGTGTGGTACAATTTTTATGCATCTTTTTATACGCCGCAAAACATGGGTGGTTGGTGTACCCAACATGGCCGAAATTAACGCCAAAGGTTCGTAAGCTTGGCTTTCTCATGCTCCCTGGAATTATCGGCGCAGGGGTTTATCATTTGAATATTTTTGCCGATATGATTATTGCGTCATTTTTGGAAAGTGGTTCGATTTCGTATTTATATTACGCAGATCGCCTGCAACAACTCCCCCTCGGCGTGGTTGGGATTGCGGTTGGAACGGCGTTGCTTCCCCTACTCTCACGATCACTCGTATCCGAAAAATTTGATGAGGCGAACCAATATTTTAATCGCGCGATTGAGGCATGCTTGTTGTTCGCCCTGCCCGCCGCCGTGGCGTTGATGATAATTGCCAAACCGATTGTGTTTAGCCTGTTTCACTATGGCGCGTTTGAGATGTATGACGCACGCATGACATCACTTGTGTTGATGTGCTATGCGGTTGGATTGCCCGCCTATATCGTTGCAAAGGTTTTTCAATCGGCGTGTTTCGCAAGACAAGACACAAAAACACCCGTCAAAATTTCAATTATATCCGCGATTTCAAATATTATTTTTGGGATTATATTGTCACAATATATAGGTGTTGCGGGTATCGCATTGGCCACCGCGATATCAGGTTTCATTCAAATCACCCTCCTCTATCGTGTCATGAAAAATATGGATCATTTATCATTTGATGAACGGCTAAAGCTCAATGCGTTGAAAATCATCGCGGCCTGTGGTGTGATGGGTGTCATCATCTTCGCCTATTACAAAACATTCAAAATCGAATTTTTCGAACAATCGCCTGATCGTATCATCTATTTAATCGGTCTGGTCGCATGTGGTGGATTGGGATATCTTTTGACACTTACCCTCATGCGAACCTACACAAAAAATGATATGAAATTATTTTTTAAGAAAACCTAAGTAAACCCTTCTCCCTCGGGAGAAGCTGGCTTGGCGATAAGCCAAGACGGATGAGGGGTAACGACCATCTCTCCCCTCACCCCTGCCCTCTCCCGAGGGAGAGGGAGTTTGTTTGAAGATAAAAAACTAAAAATTCCTACTATCCTAATATCCTTCACTCCTGCTATCATATTTCCATGACACAAAAACGTATATTTTCAGGGATGCAACCAACCAACCGACTGCAATTGGGTAATTATTTGGGGGCGTTAAAAAACTGGGTCACGCTTCAAAACGAGGGCGACAATGAATGCATATTTTGTGTCGTGGATTTGCATGCTATTACCAAGGCGTATGACGCAGATGGTTTGGCGCAGGCCACGCGCGAGGTTGCGGCGGCGTATATCGCGGCGGGTATTGACACTGATAAATCAATTTTATTCGCTCAATCCTCTGTCCCCGCCCATTCACAATTAATGTGGTTGCTCGCGACCATGGCGCAAATGGGTAAATTATCGCGCATGACTCAATTTAAGGATAAGGCGGGTAAGAACACTGAAAAGGCTGGGCTTGGTCTTTATTCCTACCCTGTCCTTATGGCGGCGGATATACTGCTTTATAACGCAACACACGTCCCCGTTGGTGAAGATCAAAAACAACATTTAGAATTAGCGCGCGATTTGGCGGCGACATTTAATACGCGGTATGATGTTGATCATTTCATTCAACCCGAACCCTATATTATGGGCGCAGGAACGCGCGTGATGTCATTACGTGATGGAACATCAAAAATGAGTAAGAGCGCAGAATCCGACATGACACGCATTAACCTGACCGACGACGCCGATTTAATCGCCAAGAAAATTAAAAAGGCAAAAACCGACCCCGAACCCGTGCCATCATCTGAATCCGAATTTGAAAACCGGCCTGAGGCAAAAAACCTCATGACAATTTATTCCGCCCTATCGGGTGAGAGCATAGATGATGTGTTTACACAGTTCGGTGGTAAAAATTTTGGTGAACTCAAGCTCGCATTAATTGACGTCGCCGTCGCGCATTTAGAACCCATTACAACAAAAATGAACCATTTAATGCAATCACCAGATGAAATTGATAAAATTTTGGCCAAGGGTGGCGAACGTTGCAACGTCATGGCCAAACCGTTTTTAGATAAAACAATGGATATTATGGGTTTTTGGAAGGGGTAGTACCCTTCGCATATTCATGCAATGGATACCCCATTTGCCAGCGGCGAATAACAATATAAATCGCAAATCCCCAATCGGCCAATAACAGGTAAAAAGGATATATCATATTATCCCATGTCGGTTCTGGTATGGCCAATAGAATAAGCACATATCGCAATCCAGATATAAATGCAGATATGGGTGGTTCAGTATCAGGTTTATTATAGGATTTACGAATAGTTGGCCAATAGGCTAAAAAATCAATAATAACAACAACGATCAAAGCGATAGCAGGCGTGTTAGTAATTTTCCACAATGGTATCGCCAAAAAACAAATAATAAGCGCCGCCCAGTCACTTTTTGTATAATCCTTCTCACCAACAAAAAACGCCAACCCCGCAATCAAAAGGCATGTTCCACCTACAAATGCAATTGCCCAAGCCGATGGTCCTGCATTAGCAGCAAAGGAAGCATAGGCACCGACTGATGCAACACAACCCAATAACAGCCAAGTAAATGCGTGGGGCTTTGTTTTTCCTTGGTAGATCGTATACAAGTACGTCCCATAACGCATAGTCGCAAGTAAAACCGCGGCAATGGCAAAGAGCGTATATTGATCAAGCATGAATATTTTCTAAACGCAAAGTCGCGCAAAGTCACGCAAAGTTTTTTTAAAACGCATCCTTGTCGAAAGACGGAGGCTATACCAAATCAAATTGAAAATTCATGGCGCGCATGCCCAGAAAGAAGTTGAGAGTAAATAAAAAAACTCTTCTTAAACTTCGCGTGACTTTGCGTTTCAAAACTTACCTACTCACCATTTTTTTTCTTCGGTGCTGGCTTCTTTTTCGCCTTTGGTTTTTCTGCTGGTTTTGCCGTTGTGCTTGGCACGGATGATCGTGGGGCGTTTGCCGCGCCTTTGTCCGCGTTAATTTCGGCGGAGCGGTCAACCTTACCCGTTTTCAACAATTCCTTGATTTCATCACCAGAAAGCGTTTCATATTCCAACAACCCTTGCGCCAAGGCTTCTAATTCTTTTGCATGTTTTTTCAAATGCGCCATGGCACGGTCATATCCATCTTGGACAATCCGTTTCACCTCGGAATCAATCAACGCCGCCATGTCATCGGATACATGTGACATACCGCCCATGGCCTGACCAAGGTAATTTGTTTCGCCCTGACCATAATCAATCATTCCAATTTTGTCGGATAATCCCCATTCGGTTACCATTTTGCGTGCCATGTGCGTGGCCTGCTTAATGTCGCCTGATGCACCTGTGGTGACCATTTCCGCACCAAAAATCAATTCCTCGGCAACACGTCCGCCCATTGCCACGGCCAAATCAGCGTGCAGTTTGGCCCGTGTTAGTGATAATTGGTCTTCCTCTGGCAAACGCATCACCATCCCAAGCGCACGACCACGCGGAATGATTGTTGCCTTATGAATTGGGTCAGAATGCTCCTCATGAATTGCAATAATGGCGTGGCCTGCCTCGTGATACGCGGTTAATTTCTTTTCCTGATCGGACATCACCATCGAACGACGTTCGGATCCCATCATCACCTTATCCTTGGCATCCTCTAAATCCTGATGCGATACAACGCGTTTGTTACGGCGTGCGGCCAATAATGCGCCCTCGTTAATTAAATTCGCCAAATCCGCCCCTGAAAAACCAGGTGTACCACGGGCAAGAATCGTTAAATCTACGTTTTTCGCCAAGGGAACTTCTTTGGAATGAACCTCTAAAATTTTTCTACGACCGTTTAAATCAGGGTTTGGAATTTGAACCTGCCTGTCAAAACGACCGGGACGCAATAACGCAGGGTCAAGAACATCTGGACGGTTGGTTGCGGCGATAATAATCACACCTTCGGAGGCTTCGAATCCATCCATTTCAACCAACATCTGGTTTAATGTTTGTTCGCGTTCATCGTTACCGCCACCGTGACCACCGCCACGACGACGCCCAACGGCATCAATTTCATCGATAAAGATGATACAAGGCGCATTTTTCTTACCTTGTTCAAACATGTCACGCACACGTGATGCCCCAACACCAACAAACATTTCAACAAAATCTGACCCAGAGATTGAGAAAAACGGCACCGCCGCCTCACCCGCAACGGCACGCGCAGTTAATGTTTTACCTGTTCCCGGAGGGCCAACAAGCAATGCACCCTTTGGAATTTTACCGCCCAAGCGTTGGAATTTTTTAGGGTCTTTTAGAAACTCAACAATTTCCTCTAATTCTTCTTTGGCCTCGTCAATACCCGCGACATCGGCGAATGTGACTTTTTTTGTATTTTCACTTAATAATTTCGCCTTTGATTTTCCGAACGTAAACGGGTTTCCGCCACCACCTGCGCCGCCGCCACCATTCATTTTCTTCATAAAGAAAATCCAAACACCGATCAATAATAGCATTGGGAACCATGACAAAAGAACGCCAATCAGGCTTAATTCTTGGGTATTATCTTCTGCTTTAATTTCAACATTTGTGGTTTCTAATCGCTCAACAATATTTTCGCCTGCGGGCATAAATGTTTTAAAGGATGTGCCGTCAACAAAATCACCAGTGACATTTTGCCCCTTTACCGTGACATTTTGAATCATGTCAGATTTAGCGTTATTCATGAACTCGCTGTAGGATATTTCTTGAGGTTGAGGGCCAAAACCACCCTGCCCTTGCATAAAGCTGTTGTAAAAAAATATCAGCAAGAAACCGATAGCCACCCACGTTAAAATATTCCGTCCAGTTTGATTCATTATTTTTCCTTTATTTTATAGGGTGATAATAGGCTTATGACCTTTTGATTTCAAGGGTGTTTCCATCTTTTGAAAGGCTTAATACACATCCATGCAATGTGGCGGATTGCGATGGTTTTATTGTGGCGATGATATCCTCTACCCTCTCTAATTTTGGCGGGTAGGAATGCTTAACATCACCAACACGCGCAATAATTTTTTGAAGAACGCGAATTTGAATATCTAATGGATAGGATTTTAACATTTGAAAATTTGAATTTTCACCCCAATATTTTGTAATGAAATCATCAACCATCCAATCCAACGCGTTCTGTGCGCGGGATAAACGCTCGCATGTTTTTGCAAATCGTCTTGTATCAAATCCCTCCGCCTCTAATGCCTTACGCAATCTTGGCCGTGCGTATTTTTCATCCTTGTTTGATGGGTCTTCAATCCAACTTAAGTGATGCGTTTTGCAATAATCTATTAAATCTTGATGTGTGTGTTGTAATAAAGGACGGTATATTTGAACGTCATTAATTTCGGACCATTCATTCATCCCCGTTAGGCCATCCAACCCTGATCCTTTGGCCAGCCGAAACATAAATGTTTCTAATTGATCATCTGCGTGATGGGCAATACACAATGTTTGAATATCATGTTTATTACAATAATTCGTCATTAAATCATACCGCGCGTTGCGTGCCCGTTCCATCACCGCAGTATCAGGTTTTTCATCAAAATTCCATGTTAAAATGTGGTGTTTACTGTTTGGAAAATCATCAACCCATGCGGCAATTTGTGATGCCTCGATTTTGGCATCATCGCGCAAGTTATGATTAAGGCTCAACAGATGAATATGGCGATTATTTTCAACTGCCCACGCACAAATCATATGTGCCAAAGCCATTGAATCACCGCCACCAGACAGGCCAACGGCGATATGTTTTTGATCATCAGGGATGTTAAAGTTTAAATTAGGCGTCACATCCATAAGATGCACGCTCTTCCGATGCTTTGGTTGTCACGGATGATGGCGCATTGGGGAATCGTTTTGATAATTCATCCAATGTCAAACATGCCTCGGTGTTCATGTCTTGCGCCTTTAATGACATGGCCAATTTCAACAATGTGTCAGGTGCCTTTTGTCCATCAGGATGATCCTTAAATGCGCGGGCAAATGATTGTGATGCCGCCTGATAATCATTACGAGCGTAAAAGGTTTCGCCCAACCAATATTTCGAATTGGCCACCAATGAATGGTCAGGGTACGCCGCAATAAATCTCTCAAAACTATCCTGTGCCGATGCATAATCATTGACCTGTAAATACCCAAATGCCTCGTCATACAACCCGGCAGGGCTGGTGCCCGTGTTATTAATTGTGCCCAATTGATACGGTGAATTATCAACAACCAACGGTGAATTGTCGATTGATGGTTCTGGTACAAATTGATTTAATTGTTGAGGTTGTGTATTGGCCTGCGAGGAAACACCAGTTGTTTCTAATTTACGGAGGCGGAAACTATTTTCCTCAATCATGCCTGTCATACGGCGAATTTGGTCTTCTAATTGGTTTAACCGTAATTCCATTGCAGCGGTATTTGACGATCCAGAATTTTGAACCTGCATTGTTGGTGGTGGAACATCACCACGGAACACAGAACGGCTCAACGTATTCATCTCACGCTCCATCCGGTCAAGGCGCGCCTCAACCGAATTGATATTTTGAGCAAAAACAGGTGAGACCATCATCATGACCACACCTGCGTAAAAGCTATATTTCAATAAGTTTATCATTTGACCTTATTGAACAACGGTTACAGAGCGACGGTTTTTCGCCCAGCTCTCGGCATTTGATCCCAACATCTCAGGGCGTTCCTTACCATATGAAATTGTTTGAACACGGTTTGGCGAAATTCCAAGTGACACAAGGTAGTTTTTCGCGGCATTTGCACGACGATCACCCAAGGCCAAGTTATATTCACGTGTTCCGCGTTCATCGGCGTGCCCCTCAACAATTACATTCACAGATGGATATTGACGCAACCATTGCGCTTGTAATTCAAGCTGAGAAATTGCCTCTGGTGTTAATGTAAAGCTGTCATAGCCAAAAAATACACGATCACCAACGTTTACGGCCAAATCATCTTGTGATCCAGGTATCGCAGAACCAAAATTTCCGCCTGTTGCATCAAAACCCTGAACAGGCATACCTGGAACATTTTGATCCATTGTTGAAATATTTGGTTGCTCATTCGGGAATAATTCATCCCCGTATGGGTTTAGCTCATCCTTGGACGAACACGCCGCCAAAGACAATGATAGCGCAGAGACAGCAATTAAAAGATTTAGACGCATTTGAAACTCCTTTTGTTAAGAATGACACAACAATGATACAATCACATTGTATATTCAAGGGGAATCTTAAGGCATTATTGTGGCAGGGAGTTTTGATATAGAGGGCAATATCTAATTCAATTGATTTTGCAATTGATGCAAAAACTGCTCTGCTTCGGCTTTATCATGGGGATCTTGGACATGATTGATATATTTTTTTATATTCTCAATCGCGCCCATTGGTTGCTCAAGACGAGACAGCAAAACCGCACTGTCCAAACATAACCTGTAATCATCAGGTGCAACCCATGTCATTGCGTCCACAACGTCTAATGCATCTTGATAGTGTTCTTGATCAATCAGGCGATATTTTTTGTTGTTTTGCAGCCTGAGAATGATATCACGATTGGGACAGGCATTATAATAATCCGCCGATAATTCCGCATATTCACCCATAATACGTTTGAGTATAAGGCGTAAATCCTTGGCCTCTAAAACCTTACACCCTTGGAATGGGTCAATCATTAATCGTTCGCCGTCTTTTTCCAATCGCATAATAAAATGTCCTGGGAAATTAATGCCATCCGCCTGCCATCCTTGTGCCCGACAAAACCCAATCGTCAAAATACATAATGTGATCGGCAATCCCAATCGACGGTCAATCACATCAAACAAATTAATATTTTTGAAATCATCATAATGGATATCGTCACCCAAATATCCTTGGTCTTCGGCCATAAATTGCGCCAACGCCTTGGCCATGACATGCGTATCATCACTGTTTTCTACCGCGCATAAATCATCAAATATCGTTTTTAATTTATGATGGCATTCATTAATATAGGTGCGGTATTTTTGAATATCTGTATCTGGTTTTTCAATCAAGGCCAGCGCAAAACCCGCCTCAATCAAATCAATCTCTGAATCTAACTTCTGACCCAAGGCAACGAGATGAATTTTCGCGCCATCTATAGTTGCAAATGACGGTTTAGGGGCGGAAACTGCTGTCATCATATGCATCCTGAAAATCACCCAATGGTTGCGCTTGATAGGATGTATCGGTTGGCGGGCTTGATGGGGTGGGGGCATATATTTGTTGAGTGTTGAGAGGTATAGGATTCATCATTGGTTCCGTTATGCCCTCTATTGGCGCGCCAGCCAATTTCACATACGACACAACATTTTTTACAAATCCTGTATCCCGTGCCAAGGCAATCACCTTGTTTAATTCCGCCTGATCTTGTGCAATTCCCATCAAATAAACAACGGCTTGAACTGTGTCGATTGTATAATTGATTGATTGAACATCACGGTCAAAAATCAATTTTGTTCTAAGTTTTCCTGTAATCCAACTATCCCTTGCAAATCCTGTTATACCCTCACTATTTGCAACACGAACCTCATTAATCACCTGAACAACACCGCTTGGTTGCCACGCCAAACGCACGGCCTCAACACGTTGGTCTGGGTTTTGCACAACACCCGTGACCAAAACGCGCCCTTGTTCGACCGTCATATTTAACTTTAAGAAAGCGTCTGTATCATATTTGAACCACAAATCGTTAATCTCCAATGCAATACGCGCATCAATTGCCGCCTGTGTTAGGCCACCTTCGCGCGCTGCGGCAATGCCACCAACTGCCCCCGCCGTTGTTGCAACCCCTAAAACCGTGCAGGCATTTAAAGCCATTAGAGATAGCCCAACTGTTACAATAGATAAAAATTTAGAACGCATTTTTGATGTGCCTTATAATATAATTTGAATGGATCGTTATCACGTCAAATCGCATGATATTTGATTCATACACCTGACCCAACAAAAAATATTCGGCGGCGCGCCTTATTCGTGATTGGGATCTTGGATGAACGGCGTATTTGGCGTCCTCCTCACTCTTTCGCATTTTCACCTCAATAAAGGCAATGGTTCGCCCGCGCTTGGCAATAATATCAACCTCACCAACCTTGGTTTTGTAACGCATATTCACAATACGATATCCCTTAAACGTTAAATAAGCCGCGGCATAATATTCCGCCAGCACGCCTTTTTTATAAGTGTTTTTGAATATCGAGCGCACGGTTATAAATCTCTTTTTTCTTGATGCCTGTGACTGACGCAATCTCGGTTGATAAATCCTTCATCGATTGTCCCTTGGCGATTGAATTACGAATTAAATCATCAATATCAAAATCCTCATCTATTTCGCCAGCGCCATTTATCACAATCACAATTTCACCTTTGAGGGGTTTGTTGGCCATGATTGTCAAAATCTCTGACGCGCTACCATGCAATGCCTGTTCATATAATTTTGAAATTTCACGCACGACGGCAATTTGCCTATCACCCATAACGTCATTGATAATGTTTAATGTTTTTTCAATCCGATTAGGGGATTCATAAAAAACGCATGTTTCTGGCACATTTAGGTATCGCACCAAAACATCGCGAACGCCCTTATCCTTGGATGGTAAAAACCCAACAAAGGTGAAATGATCGCTTGGTAATGTTGATAATTGAATGGCGGGTAAAATGGCATTTGCACCAGGCAATGCCGTGACAAAGTATCCAGCCCCAATACAATCACGCACCAATTTATACCCCGGATCGGAAATGAGGGGCGTTCCAGCATCACTCACCAAGGCAACAATTTTATCCGCCACCATGCCCATGATATTATTTTTCATCGCATCATCGGCATGATCGTTATAAATAATTTTCTTTTTATTTTGAATGTTATAGGCCTTGAGCAATTTTCCCGTCACGCGGCTATCCTCGCACACAATCACATCCGCGGCGTTTAAAACATCCAATGCCCGCAACGTCATATCACGCAAATTTCCAATGGGTGTTGGCACGATATAAAGCCCTGAACAAAGATGGCTTTCCTCTGGATTTCGGATGGTTAATGTTTTAATGTCACTCATAATAAAAATACCATAAAGGCAACGCACATGTTTCGCACCAGTTTTATTTTTTTGATTGTTATTTTCTTAACTGCCTGTGGCATGCAAAATATGGGAGTGAGGACATCACCGTTTGAACCGTACAACAGTGCAACCATTACAAATGACGGCCGAATGATGCCCGTGGCGCGCGATCAAAATATGTCGGATGGCACAATGGTTGCGCCAACATCCACATCTTCCGCCAACGGTAAGGTTGCAATTTTATTACCATTATCGGGGCAACATGTCGCCGTTGGGAAATCCATGCTCGATGCCGCGCAATTGGCGTTATTTGATATCAATGATGATGGTTTTGAATTATTGCCTTTTGATACAAAAGGCACAACAACAGGCGCGTCACAGGCCGTTTCACAAGCCGCCGCCCAAGGTGCAAAATTAATTCTAGGCCCCCTATTGGCCAACAATGTTGAGGCCGCGGGCATAAGTGCACGCCAACATAATTTACAAATTGTTGGATTTACAACCGACAGCACAAAGGTCGGCAATAACGTTATGACGCTTGGTATATTGCCCTATGACCAAGGGAAGCGCATGGCGCAATATGCCCGTCAATCTGGCCTAAACCGTGTCGTGATTATCAACCCGAACAATCAATATGCGAATGCCGTGATTAGCGCGTTTGAACAAACCGCACGCACCGAAGGGTTACGTATTACCAATAAAATCAATTTCCAAACACCCGCAATGGCCAACCAAATCGCAGGCACGTTATCGGCAAAACGAGGCCAATTTGATGCCATTTTTATGCCTGTTGGAAACCCACAACTCCACACACTCACATCGGCCTTAACCGATAATGGATTGGGTGCAAATATGATCACATGGTTGGGGGCTGGTCTATGGGATGATCGGTCAATTCAGTCCAACCAATTAATGCAGGGCGCGTTATACGCCGCCCCTGCCCTTCAACAACGCACGAATTTTGAGCGTCAATATCGATCCGTTTATGGGCAAAACCCTAAACGCTTGGCCTCGCTGGCCTATGACGCCACGGCGTTATCGATTGTCTTGCTCCGCCAAAACAATCAATTTATTGGCCGCAATGCATTGATGAACCCGAATGGATTTGCAGGAATTGATGGCATTTTCAGATTTCAATCAAATGGATTGGCCGAACGCGGCCTCGCCGTCCATAAAATCACAGGCGCAGGCCGCACCGCCATCATCGACCAAGCCCCCACCAGTTTCCAAATGCAAGTTAGCGAGCGTTAGGTCGGACGACAACCAGAAAGCGCGCTATTGAGCCGTTGACGCTTGGCGTCTAAATATGATTGTTCTCTATCAAGGACGGCTATAAACCTACCCTGCCTACATCTAATTTCATCAACAGATTTCTCAATAAGTTCGCTAGTTTTATCAATGCCCTCTAGAAAGGTTTTAAAACTTGATATAATCGCTAAAATACTATGATCGCCCTCATCCATTGCATCTTCTTGATATTCAATTTTGCTCATTTGGCTGTTCATCTCACTTGTGCAACCACGAATAAATCCTTCAAAAAATGGGGATTCAACTTCAAATAAAAATTTTCCAAACTCAGGCGTGTCTTGAAAACGCACAAGGCTCAACGGTATACTTGTGACAGCTCTCATTTCATTGCTTCGATAAAGTGATGGAATCGCGTACAATGACTTATAAGATGGTAATCCATCTTTTTGAATTTCATCCATAAACAAAACAATCTTTTTCGCATTTTCTAAATTTTGCGCCATATATTGATGACAAAAAATTGCACTTAATGCCGTGGCGTGCATTCCTACAAAGGGAGTTACACTTTCTCGATAATCCATGGACTTTGACACATTATCCTTTTTCCACTCTCGGTCATGAACACGAGTGATATTTTTTGCTAATTCCAAAAATTCATCTCGATAATATTGTTTTGAGGCTCGCTCTTGAGTGAAATAATTTCTAATTTGCACCGCA
>CAYGLI010000001.1:0-38925 GCA_964350795.1 uncultured Micavibrio sp. | reverse complement strand
TGTTAATTCACCCAAATCATCATCAAAGCTGTTTGCGCCATCAAATCGAGATTGCAATCGATTTAATTTTTCGCGTTGAAATAATAATTGAAAATCTCTTGTATCAAAAAAACCTTTATTTTTAGCATGCGTTACATCCGCATCAGTCAAACGCCCAACAAGTCCTTTTTTGTACTTTGAACGGTTAACACGCACAAATCCTTCTTGTGCGCCGAAATATAAAAGCTTTTCATCAGTTACTGCCATTATGTACCAATAGCAATTATTTAAAATAGTCGCAATAAATTTATGTCTTTACATCACAGAATAATTCGGGCCACCGCCGCCTTGGGGGACGGTCCAATTGATATTTTGGGATGGATCTTTGATATCGCATGTTTTGCAATGGACGCAATTTTGGGCGTTGATGATGAATTTGTTATCAACAACCTCGTAAACACCCGCGGGGCAATAACGTTGCGCGGGTTCCGCCCATTTGGGGAGGTTGATTGCGATTGGCACTGATTCATCTTTTAATTTCAGGTGGCTAGGCTGGTTTTCTTCATGCGCCGTGTCGGACACAAAAACCGAACTCAAACGATCAAACGTCAACACCCCATCGGGTTTTGGATAATTGATTTCTTCGCATTCATCCGCTGGTTTTAATTGTGCGTGGTCGGCATGGTTTTTCAATGTAAATGGCAACATCCATCCACCCAGTGTTTGGAACGCCGCATTCACAAACCCAAACAAAAATCCTTTGTGGAAACCAGGGCGGATATTACGCACCTTATAAAGCTCTTTATAAACCCATGATTTTTCGAATTTATCAGTATAGGATGTCAATTCATCCCCTTGATTTAATTCAGATTCTGCAATCGCTTCGGCGGCCAACATACCCGTTTTCATGGCGTTGTGGTTGCCCTTAATTTTGGCAACATTCAAAAACCCAGCCGTATCACCAACCAATAATCCGCCCTTGAACGTCAATTTTGGCAGGGATTGCAATCCACCTTCCACCAATGCGCGCGCGCCATATGCAATGCGCTTACCGCCTTCCAATAATGGTTTGATGGCGGGGTGTGTTTTGAACCTTTGCATTTCTTCGAACGGGGACAAATACGGATTTTGATAATCCAATCCCGTTACGAATCCGATGGATACGCGGTTGTTATCAAGGTGATAAATCCATGATCCACCATAAGTTTTTGAATCCATTGGCCAACCGCTTGTGTGCATGATTGACCCTTCGCTGTGTTTCTCAGGTACAATTTCCCAGATTTCTTTAACGCCAAGCGCATATGTTTGCGGGCAACTATCGGCGCGCAAGTCAAATTTTTCGATTAATTCTTTGGTTAATGACCCGTGGCACCCTTCGGCAAATACGGTTTGTTTGGCGTGCAATTCCATGCCCGGTTCAAACATGTCTGTCTTTTCGCCTTCTTTGTTGATGCCCATATCGCCCGTGGCGACGCCCTTGACGCTACCGTCTTCGTGATATAAAACCTCCGCCGCGGCAAACCCTGGATAAATTTCAACGCCTAAGCCCTCGGCCTGTTCACCCAACCAACGCCCCAATTGAGACAATGAAATAATATAATTTCCGTGGTTTTTCATTTGCGGAGGGGTTGGCATCCACCATGATTTATTTTTGGTCAGATATCGGAACTTATCCGCGCCTGCCTTAACGGTTAATGGTGCGCCCTTATCTTTCCAATCGGGTATAAGTTCATCCAGCGCACGCGGTTCGAACACGGCACCAGACAGCAAATGCGCGCCAACTTCTGATCCCTTTTCCAACACGGTCACATGTAAATCGGGTTTCAATTGTTTCAACCGAATCGCGCACGACAACCCTGCAGGCCCCGCCCCAACAATTAACACATCGACGTCCATTGATTCTCTATCTGTGCGCATTTTCGTGTCTTCCCTTTATTTCCGCAAAATATCTGTTTAGAAATAAAGTGTATAACATTCGTGAGATTAGAAAAGAGTTTGGTTTTTAACCACGGAAAACACGGAAGGGCACGGAAAATGAAAGTTTTAATTACAGGTGGCGCACCAGAATGGTTTGAGAAAGAATTAAAAGACAATGGTCATGAACCGATTTCAGTCCCCGCACCAACATATGTCCATGAACAAGACTTTATAAAAGGGATTAAAGATATAGATGTTTACATTAGTGGTGGTATCGAAACCTGTACCGCCAACGTGATTAACGGATCCAACAAATTAAAAGCCATTATTTTTCTTGGTGTAGATTATAAAAATTATATTGATGAAACCGCCGCGCAAGCAAGAGGCGTTCCTATTTTTAACACACCTGGTGCAAATGCTCGCGCTGTCGCTGAACTAACATTATTTCTTATTTTGGCTGCCGCCCGAAACAGCGCAAAAATGCTTACGGATATATCTCAAAATAAATGGAAAAACCAAACTGGTTTTGAACTTTTGGGAAAAACAATTGGTATTGTCGGAAGTGGGCCTATTGCACAACATGTTGCCTCTATTACACAAGCCATGGGCATGACTGCATTATATTGGTCTCGTTCAGGAGAAAAAGACGGGATGATTGGCGAATTCAAATCATTAAACGAAGTCATTCAAACTAGCGATATTGTAACACTTCATGTCCCAAAAGAATCTGGTGAAATCATAAATAAAGATGCACTGGAAAATATGAAACCCTCTTCTATTTTAATCAATACATCCCCTGCATCACTGGTTGATGCTGATGCCTTGGCTGATTGTCTGAAAAATAATAAAATTGCAACCTGTGCATTTGACTGTTTTTATGCCGAAGGCGATGAAGCTTGGAACTGTTCTGAATCAAAATTATTAAGCTTAGGAAATGACCGCTTTATTCAAACTCCACATGCGGGATGGAGAACAACCGAAGCTGATAGTAATATGTTTGCGATTGCACTTGATAGAATTAATGAGATGGAAAACTCCGTGACTTCCGTGTCCTCCGTGGTAAAAAATAATAATGCATAACCCATACGTGCAGGCATTGGAATTTTTGGTTGATGCGGGTGTGACAACCGCATTGATGGATGAACCGAATAATCGGTTTAGGCACATATCAGCTCCTGTCATTCTGAGCGATAGCGAAGAATCTAAAAAGCCACCAAGAGATTCTTCGTCTGCTACACCTCCTCAGAATGACAAAAATAATAATACTCTCCAAGCCCATGCCGATATCATTACCGAGGCGGAAAAATTAGCCAGCGCTTGCGAAACACTCGACGATCTCAAATCCGCCATTCAAAATTTCAATGGATTATCCCTTAAAAAAACGGCATCCAACATTGTCTTTGCCGACGGGAATCCAGAATCAAAAATCATGGTGATTGGCGATACGCCACACACCGCCGATGACCGCAATGGAAAACCATTTACCGATGTGGATGGGCAATTGTTGGATAAAATTTTCGCGTGTATCCATCATGACCGAACAAGCCTCTATCTGACCAACATCCTCAATTGGCGGCCACCTGGAAATCGCACACCGACGCCCGAGGAAATTGCGTTATCAGCGCCATTTTTAAAACGCCATATTGGATTGATAAATCCCGATATGATTATATGTTTGGGCGGTGTCCCCGCGCAAATATTATTGGGGTCAAAGGAATCAATATCACGCCTTCGAGGGAAATTTCATAATTATAATGATACAACGAAACTTGTCGCGACATATCACCCATCATCCCTGCTCAAAACCCCCTTACAAAAGAAAAAAGTATGGGAGGATATGGTGATGATTCAGGAGCATTTAAATGCTTAGATTTTCAATCATTGCCTTGATTATTATGATGGCAACGCCGTCTCTTGCAAATCCTCTGCCCATTAAAAAACCAATTGAAACCGTCAATGAAAAACCCGTTACCTATGTCGCGCCACCAACATTAAAACGCGATTATACAAAACCCCTTAACCGTCGTGAAATTCAATTATATCGTGATATTTTTGACCTCCAACATCAAAAGAAATGGGACGACGCCAAAATATTAATCGATAAAATTGATAACCCTGTTTTGATTGATTATGTATTGGCACGACAAAACCAAACACCGCGCCCCAAACGTCAATCGCAAATTCAAGGAACATTAGCCGATTTACGCTATTTTGCGCGCGGGTCAAAATATATTTCAGAAAACTATAAAAGCGGCCAACGATATGAATTAAATCTTGTTAAAAAGGAAGTAACAAAATATTTAGACCGCAGCGCAGTGTCATCCGCATTGTCATTTTTTAATAACCATCGTGTCCAATCCTATATCGACCCCATTGATAAATCACAAATTTTGGCAGAGATTGCCTCTCATTATCTTTACCTCAAAAAATATAAAAAGGCACGATCAACCGCCCTTCGTGCAATTAAATCGTCCGACCAAGCGCCCTTGGCAGGATGGGTGATGGGTTTAAGTGCGTGGATGAACGGCGATATGGTGGAAGCAACAAAATACTTTACGCTTGCCGCCAATGCGCCCTACGCCTCCCCTTGGATGACATCCGCCGCGTCCTATTGGGGTGCACGGGCCGCCATGCGGGCAAAATTATTTCCACAGGTCAGCCCCCTTTTGGCCAAGGCCGCCAAAAAACAACGTACGTTTTACGGGTTAATTGCGACATTGGCCTTGGGCTATGGCTATGACTTTAACTGGACGATGCCCGAATTCACCGCCGTGCATAAGGATATGTTGATGTCGCATGCAACGGGCGCACGTGCCGTGGCCTTAATGGCGATTGGTCAAATTAATTTGGCGGAGGCGGAATTATTTTCCTTGCCCGTTAAGAAAAACCCAAAAATGGCCGAGGCCGCTATTGCATTCGCCAATCATCATAATTTGGCGGGATATGCCATGCGGTTTTCATCTGCGCTACCCAACCCTGCGGGTGGATATTATGATGCGGGTTTATTCCCAATATCCACATGGACAAAAAATGTAAAGGGCGCAGACACCGCAATGCTTAATGCCTTCATCAGGCAGGAATCTCGATTCCATGTGGGCGCACAAAACGCGACGGGGGCAACAGGGTTGATGCAAATTATGCCCAACACGGCGGCGTTTGTCACAAATGACAGTATTTATAAAACGACAACAGGGCGACGATTATTATCAAATCCTAAAAATAATGTAGAAATCGGCTCTGGCTATCTTAATCATTTATTGGAACTGGAAGCCGTCAATAATGATTTATTCGGATTGGCAATTGCCTATAACGCAGGTCCGGGTAATTTGCGAAAATGGAAAAATGATTTGAAAATCGATGATCCATTATTGTTTATTGAACTTATTCCATCATCCGAAACGCGTGCGTTTGTGGAACGGGTCCTGACCAATTATTGGATATACCAAATGCAACTGGGGATAGAGCCAAAAACCCTCATGGACGTCGCACAAGGCGACTGGCCAAAGCTGGATTAAAAAATTCGTGACATCCTCGTATTCCATGGTAAAAATACTTATTAAAATCTATAAGGAAAAACCATGACACCAAATGAACTAAGAGAATCATATTTTAACCATATGCGTGGCAAGGGCGCAGTTGTTGTTCCCTCCGCATCACTACTCCCTGAAAACGACCCAACGACCTTGTTCACGGGGTCTGGTATGCAACCGATGGTACCGTATTTATTGGGTGAAAAACACCCCAGTGGCGATGACTTGGTGGATTCCCAAAAATGCCTGCGTACGGGTGATATTGACGAGGTTGGCGATAATTCTCACCTGACATTCTTTGAAATGATCGGACGTTGGAAATTAAAAGGCGACCCAGAAACATTCAAAAGCGACCAAATTCAATGGATTTGGGAATGGCAAACACAGGTGCTTGGCCTCGACCCGCAGAATCTTTATGTATCCGTATTTGAAGGTGACAAGGATTTAGGAATTGACCGTGATGACGAGGCCATCGCCATTTGGACGGAATTATTCAACAGCGTTGAAATCGATCCAAAAGTCGAAGACGAGCCATGGACATATGGATGTTCCCGCGGTGGTCGCATATTTTGTTATGACGCCAAGGAAAATTGGTGGTCACGCGCGGGCGTCCCATCCAACATGCCTGTTGGCGAACCGGGTGGCCCAGACAGCGAAATGTTTTATGATTTCAATCCGTCAGGCGATGAAAAAGACCACCCCGCAACGGACACAGAACGATTTTTAGAAATCGGCAATAACGTCTTTATGGCCTATATCAATACCGAGGATGGATTTAAACCATTGGACGCCCCCAACATCGATTATGGTGGTGGGTTGGAACGCGTTTCCGCGGCGGTGAATAACAACCCCGACGTTTATATGACTCCGTTTTTTGACAATGCAATTAAAAAAATTGCCGAATTAAGCGGTGAAACATACCAAGGTGCGTTAAAAGAATTCCGCATCATCCTCGACCATATCCGCGCCGCGACATTTTTAATTGGTGATGGCGCCTTGCCATCCAATGTGGATGCGGGGTATGTCACACGCCGTTTGATGCGCCGCGCCATTCGTACCGCACGGAAAATTAATATTCATGAAAATTTCACGGGCATGCTTGCCAATATTTATATTGATGAAGCATCCGCCTATCCTAACCTTGGGCAAAACCGTGATGCCATTGTCCATGCGATTGAGAGCGAAGAACAAAAATTCCGTACGACACTGGAATCTGGCGACAAAGAAATCAAAAAATTCCTTGAGAAAAATGGCGTCATCACGGGAGAAGAGGCTTTCTTTTTCTATGAAACATATGGTTTTCCATTGGAATTAACGATTGAGATTTTGGCAGAAGACGGCCTGAAACTAAAAAATCCAGAAGGGTTCGATAAGGCCGCGCAAGACCATTCCGAAAAATCCCGCACTGCCGCGGCAGGTAAATTCAAAGGCGGATTGGCCGAACATTCCGAGGTGACAACGGCATATCACTCCGCAACACACTTAATGTTGGCTGGCCTACGCAAGATTTTGGGCGATCATGTTCACCAAAAGGGAAGCAACATCACCGCCGAGCGTATTCGTTTTGATTTTTCTCATCCTGAAAAGGTCACGCGTGATTTATTGGACGAGGTTGAGGCGTATGTCAACGAAGGTATCAAATCAGGCGCCGTCGTCACCATGCGCGAAATGGACAAACAAGCCGCAATGGACGCAGGAATTGAAGGCAGTTTTTGGGAGAAATACCCAGATGTTGTGAAGGTCTATAAATTCGAAGACGCGCAAGGCACGAATTGGAGCGAAGAACTATGCGGCGGCCCGCATGTGTCAAACACAAATGACATCGCATCCATGGGCGTGTTTAAAATTAAGAAAGAAGAGAGCTCTTCGGCAGGTGTAAGACGCGTGAAGGCAGTTGTGAAGTAGGTTTCATAAAAATTTGCAATTTGAATTAAGATTTGATATAAAGATTTCATGGGAAAATTAACAACCGTTTTTAAAAATGCGGATTCTGGCGATAAACTAACTTATGCGTTGATTGGGGCAATTGTATTTGCATCCCTTGCAGTAGCAGCAGCAGGCATATTGAATGCAGAAGAATTGATTAATCAAAATCAGGGAAGCGCAAGTTCTTACCAGAGTTTAACATTGGGTCGTTAAGATCAATCGTTAAATAATTTTTATTTTCTTCGTCGTTGGCACTTAATAATCGATCAATGTTATAACCTATCTTATCCGCGCCTGATGCGACACACGCAACTGCGAGTGCAAATATAACACCTTGAGATGTTTGGAAGATAAAATTGCTTTTTACATCTTTTTTAAGTTTAGGATTTTCTTCAAAATCACTTTTAACTTCATCATATAATTCTTTAAATGTTTGCACTTCCTCTGGCGTAAAATCTTGACGTGACCATGCAT
Organism: uncultured Micavibrio sp.; assembly: GCA_964350795.1. Lineage (GTDB taxonomy): Bacteria > Pseudomonadota > Alphaproteobacteria > Micavibrionales > UBA1664 > UBA1664. The sequence continues at coordinate 31,099 of CAYGLI010000001.1, read as the reverse complement.
TTGCACGTTTTAACATTTCAGTCATTGTAATATCTGTTTTATTAAAATGGTTATTCATTAACAGACCAGCTATACAGGCACCAATGACAATACCATATTTTAAAATACTATCAGTTGTTGTTTCACTACCCTGAAGAATAGTTAAATTTGTTGCCAACGTCCCTGCGGCAACCGCGGCCAACGCACCAACACGTGTTGTGTTATTTGCACGTTTTGTTGTAACGATTTGTCCCTTTAAATCTTCAACTCTCTCATCACCTGCATTCAACTGATCTTGGTAATATTTGACTTCGGCGGCTTCGATCTGTTCTCTTTGCAAAGCACGATCTTCTTCTCTTTCACGCTTCAAAATTTCTGCCTTTTTACGCGCCTTTACATCACTGGCAATATCAAAAGCCGTTGTCGGATTTCTTTTGATTTTACGTTTATTGGTTAGTTCGTTTTTACCCATCGCTTAATATTATAGAAAATAAATTAAAATTTTATTAAAAAAGAACGATAATAACATTACTTGACATTTTATGAATTTATTCCTATAATATTAAAATGATACGCCAAAAAACCCATTATAAAACATTCTCGACACAATACTTCAAAACGCATTTCGCGCAATTGTTGCGTGATATCAAGGCGGGGAAATTTGATGCGGCGGTGATAACATCGAACGGGCGGAATGTTGGGGTGTTTTTTCCGCATCCTGATAATAAATAAAAATCCCAAGTCGTTTAAGTCTAACCAAATAAAATCAATATGTTAGACCTTATGAAATAAACTTAAACGACTTAACGGTTGCACAATTTTAATCATCTGCTATAAACCCCTCACGAATTAAAATATAAGAAAAAGGAAATAAAAAAATGGCCGTACAACACACATTATCAATCATCAAACCAGATGCAACACGTCGTAACCTGACAGGTGCAATCAACCAACGTTTCGAAGATGCGGGTTTGCGTATCGTTGCGCAAAAACGTGTGCGTTTATCACGCGCCGCCGCCGAAGGATTTTATGCGGAACATTCCGAGCGTCCGTTCTTTGGTGAATTGGTTGATTTCATGATCTCTGAACCTGTTGTCTTACAAGTTTTAGAAGGCGAAAACGCGATTTTGAAAAACCGTGAAATCATGGGCGAAACAAATCCAGCGAATGCCGCCGAAGGCACAATCCGCAAGGATTTTGCGCTTTCAATTGGTGAAAATTCAGTGCATGGATCTGATTCCGAAGACTCCGCCGCACGTGAAATCGCCTATTTTTTTGCTGGTATTGAAATCACAGGTTAATTTTAAAGTTAATCACAAAATTTAAAGCCCCTATTCAGGGGCTTTTTTTTATTCTCTATTCAACGACCTTCAACCGCGGTGCCTCACGATAATCATCTGGTATTAATTTGCCTATTCCATCAAATATGACCTGATTACGTCCGCCCTCTTTGGCCTCGTAAAGATGTTTATCAACATTCTCTAATACGACATCAACCTCCATCACATCTGTTCCAACATAAATGGCACCAATGGATGTTGTAATGGACAACTCACCATCATCCACCGATGCGGGGAACGGATCTTCAGCCACGGAACGGCGCAAACGCTCGGCAATATAACATGCCTTTTCCAGTGGGACATCCACCAACACGGCGACAAATTCTTCGCCACCTGTGCGTGCCAGAATATCAAAACTTCTTAATCTGCCTTTAATACGATCTGAAAACCCCTTTAAAACTTCGTCTCCAACACTGTGCCCATGGGTGTCATTCACGGCCTTGAAATGGTCGATATCAAACATCAAAACGGCAATTGGTTTGCGTTGATCGTCCGATTGTTTGAGTAATTTTTGCATATGCACATTCAAATAACGACGATTAAATAATCCCGTCAATGTGTCGGTCAGGGCCATAGACAGGCTGACCTCGTAATTTGATCTCAATTTTTCTTGGAAACGACGACGGCGAATTTGTGTTTTCAAACGCGCCTTTAATTCATTACGGTCAATGGGGCGAACAATATAATCATGCGCGCCAATTTCCAAACCACGGGCAATTTTTTGGCTGTCATTTTGGGACACCATCAATATAGGCACTGACCTTGTTTTATCATTCGATCGTAGGTGTGATAAAAACCGCAATCCGTCATCATCATTGCCATGATCCATATCCAATGACAAAACAATCACATCGAATAGATAGTGATTAATCAATTCCAACGCCTCAACCCCTGATGTTGCAACGGACACCATATGCCCTTCACCTTCGATTGTTTGTTGAATTTTTTCAGATTCAAAATCCTGATCATCAATAATCAAGACATTTGCTGGCTCCTGAGTTGAATCAGTCGCACGATCGCCATCAATAACACCCAATGTCGTTGCGGTGTTTTCACGTGCACGCCATTCATCCATTGTCATTTTCAAACGAATAAGCGACCGAACGCGCGCCATCAACGCCACATCATCCAATGGTTTTGTTAGGAAATCATCTGCGCCTGCCTCTAACCCCATTACACGATCGGATGCATCGGTTAATGCGGTCACCATCACAACGGGAATATGTTCGGTTTCTGGGTCGGCCTTAATACGACGGCACACCTCGAACCCGTCCATTTCAGGCATCATCACATCCAACAACACCAAATCAGGGCGATCATTTTTTATGATTTCCAAAGCCTCGGCACCGCTGTAGGCACATAGAACGTTATAATATTCGTTCTTTAATTTTGCCTCCAACAATTTGACATTTGGCATGATATCGTCAACGACAAGTATTCTTGCTGACATGGTTATTCTGCTCCTGTTTCTAAATGCTCTTTTATCGTTTCAATGAATGACCCAATGGATATGGGTTTTGAAATATATCCGTTACACCCACATTCACGGATTTTATCCTCATCGCCCTTCATCGCAAAGGCCGTCACCGCAATAATGGGGATATCCTTTAAATCGTCCACGGCCTTGATTTGGCGTGTGATATCCAGCCCCGAGACCTCGGGCAATTGAATATCCATTAATATCAAATCAGGTTTTGACACCTTGGCCAAATCCAATGCCTTTGTCCCATCACGCGTTGTGATGGTTTCATAGCCATGAGCCTCTAGAAGGTCATTAAATAACTTCATATTCAATTCGTTATCTTCGACAATAAGGATTTTATGCGACATACCTGACAGAATATCAAGCCCGAGCCCTTATCTCAACCGCTTTATTTTACACGTTATATATTTTGGCATGGTCCTCGCAATACCTATTTCAAGAGGAAAAAACATGACGATAGACACATTACAACACTCACTACCACTAGACCAAAGCCTTGTCCTTGGAACATTACATGACATTCATCATGAAGATTCTAAAGAGGCGCAAAATCTATGGAATTTGGCAAAAAATGCACTAATTGCCGTTCGTAAATTACAAGGTGATTTAGGCAAGGCGCAAAGTGACATCAAAGCCAAGCAAACACGCATTCAAGAATTAGAGCAAATGCTCACAACCGATGAATTAACCAAAATTCATAACAGACGCGGATTTTTCGATGTTTTTGAACGTGAACTTGATCTGACAAAACGTGGAATTTCGGTTGGTGGTGTCCTGATCATGATTGATTTGGACAATTTCAAAATAATTAACGACACATATGGTCATGGTGCGGGTGACAAGGCATTGCAGTTGGTTGGCCAAACACTTTCAATTTATATTCGCAAAATGGATATTTGCGCACGATTGGGAGGGGACGAATTTATTGTTTTATTTTCAAATACCGATAAACACGCATCATTAGAGCGCGCACAGAAATTGGCACGAAAATTGAATAGCTTAACCTTGAAATACGAAGGACACCGCATACCCGTGCGTGCCAGCCTTGGGATCGAACCCTATGGCAAGCATGACAGCATGCAAGGCATGTTTAATAAGGCCGATGCCAAAATGTATAAAGAAAAGGAATTAAAAAAGAACACATAGAATTTTACGAATTAGCGGGGAGCCTCCTCCAATCCCTAATCCCTATAGGTGAACCGCTACTCTTGAAACATGCAGCAAAAAGTCCGCGGACGCTTCAATCATGTTTCATATCCAACAAAATCCGGTTCTGGCGAACCCTACCCCTAACCTAGCCAGAACCGGATTTTTTATTCTCTTGACTTTTTAATATGTATATTATATACAGGTTTATGGATGAAATTGAAAAATTACGGCTACAGGCACTTGAAGGAGATAGTTCTGCGATTAAGGAATTAGTTAAACGCGCACGGCAAAACTCTAATTTGAAACTCAGGCAAGAAAATGCGTCAAAACAACAAAGTCTTGGCATAACTAGACGAGAGAAAGACAACCCAATTGACCCTCTAACGCAAATTCCAGCTAGAAAATCTTTTTTCAATGCCGCTAACAGAGAACAAAACAAGGTCAACCGCGCCCGCAAGAACGATAGGCGTGGGGTTGTTATACAAATTGATCTTGAGGACTTCAAAAAAATTAATGATGGACACGGTCATGATGCGGGCGATGAAGCACTCATGGATTTTGCTGATAAACTTCGATCTTTTAAATTTAGAAAAAATGATGTGATTGCACGTGTTGGTGGTGATGAATTCGCAATTTTGTTGACCGATACAACTCTAGAAAAAGCAGAACAGCGCATCAAAAAATTAAACAAGCATATTAAAAACAATAATTTCATCCATGAACCTAATCAAGGTGACACAATTTCTATATCCTATTCAACCAGAATGGGCGTCTTTGAATATAGCAAAAATACCTCATTAAAAAATGCTATAAGCTTGGCCGATAAACAACAAATCACCATTCAACGTATAAAAATAGCTGATCGAAAAGCCCGTGGCCTTCATGTACGCTAAACAACACTTTTATAATTTAGTTATTTTAAAAAGAGTAATAAATTGCAAGACTCATTCAAAGGTCACAAAGTTTTTCTATAAACCCTCTGTGGTTCTCTCTGCGCTCTGTGGTTTAAAAAATTTCACAAGGTTTTATAAAAATTACGCCTCCTAAGTCCACTGCCATTTTCCAACGACACGACCTTGAATATCTAATTCCTTGACCTCCATTTCGTATGTTGCGTAATTTGTATTGGCCGATGACAAAATCACCTTTGGCGGGTTGGAATGCGGAACCATTTCGCATCGTTTGATGATTAACCCAAAACCATCCCACAACACAAAAACCCCTGGGGGTGAGAGCGTTCGATCCGCCGTATTCACCATCACGCGGTCACCTGGATTAAATTCAGGTTGCATGGAATCCCCCATGACCTGAATAATACGCATCGTGCTGTCCGATCCAACCTGATTGGCTAACAACTGTTTGGGCAACGACCATTCGGATAAAATATTATCCCCTTCAGCAACATTTGTTTTTCTGGTTGCATTGCCTACCATTGTATTCGTCGCTATCTCTGGTATCACAACGCGTTCGCCGTGATTGGAGGTCATTAAATCCTCTGGCAAAACATCCAGCGCTTGCGCAATTTTTTCCATCCAGTCAGTTGTTAAACGGCGCTCACCCTTTTCAAGACGGCCAATTTGTTGCGGTGTTGATCCCGTTTTTTCGGCCAATTGCGCCAATGTCATCCCGTGATTTTTTCGCAATTCCAAAATTCTGTTCTGCATAGGTCACAGAGTAAACGAACCAAAACACCACATCTATTGACTAATTGGTTAAAAAAAACCATTGTGGTTCATTAAAGTTGTAGAGGATGGATATGCGACAACCCAACGCCATTGATATGATCATTGCAAAAAATATCAAAACCATAAGGATTCGACGGAATATATCACTCCAAGAAGTCGTGCCAAAAATCGGTATTACCTATCAGCAATTACAAAAATATGAGTCGGGGATAAATCGTATTAGCGCGGGACGACTGTGGCAATTATCAATTATCTACCGAACACCAATACAAGGTTTCTTTGATACAAACTCTTAAGCCGCTTCACCCTTTTTCACAAATTCTTTTGGCAAATTCAATTTGATGTGTAGGTCTTTTAATTGTGTCTCATCAACCTTTGAGGGGGCACCCATCATAAGGTCTTGATATTGACCATTCATCACAAACGCATAAACCTCGCGCAAATTCGGCTCGTTGGCCAATAACATCACAATACGATCAATCCCGAATGCACAGCCACCGTGTGGCGGGGCACCATATTGGAATGCCGATAACATGCCGCCAAATTTCGCCTCAAGCACGGATTTATCGTATCCGGCCATGCCAAATGCCTTTTCCATGATTTCGGGCTTGTGGTTACGGATCGCGCCTGAGCACAGCTCAAACCCGTTGCAGATACAGTCATATTGATACGCCAAAATATTTTCCGGTTTATCGGAATTTAATGCATCCATTCCACCCTGTGGCATTGAGAACGGATTGTGAGAAAAATCAATAACGCCTGTCTCTTCATCACGTTCAAACATTGGGTAATCAATCACCCATGCAAATTTGAAAACACCTTTTTCACGAGATGAAGCGTGACCTTCTGGTAGTACATCACATATTGCATCACGCGCCTTACCAGCAAATTTTTCTGCAGGGGCAAGCTTATCACAAACAAAAAACACGGCATCGCCATCAACAGCGTTAATGGCGGAACGTAATTCGTCCTGCGCCTCGCCTGTGACGAATTTCGCGATTGGGCCTTTGCCTTCGCCATCGGCGAACTGAATATAACCCATACCAAACGCGCCCTCGCCTTGCGCCCAAGTGTTCAACTTATCAAAGAATGAGCGTGGTTGATCAGCAACGGATGGTGCCTTAATCGCACGAACGACTCCGCCTTTTTCAACAATCGATTTGAACGCCTTGAACTCGACATCATCACGAGCAAACACATCCGTGACATCGACAATTTCCAGTGGATTCCGCAGGTCAGGTTTATCCGATCCATATTTCAACATTGAATCCGCATATGTGATATGTGGCATCCATTCAATACGATGGGATTGCCCTGTGAAATCGTTAAATTCCTCGAATATACCCGCGATGACGGGTTGCATGGTTGCAAATACATCGTCTTGGGTCACGAATGACATTTCAACATCCAATTGATAGAATTCCGCCAAGCGGTCGGCACGGCCATCTTCGTCACGGAAACATGGCGCGATTTGGAAATAACGGTCAAACCCGGACATCATCAATAACTGCTTAAATTGTTGTGGTGCCTGTGGTAGGGCGTAAAACATTCCCGGGTGCAGGCGTGATGGCACCAAATAATCGCGCGCGCCTTCGGGTGAACTTGCCGTTAAAATCGGTGTTTGGAATTCTTGAAACCCGCTATCAACCATCCGTTGGCGCATCGATGAAATCACATTATTGCGTAGGCGGATTTTGTCGTGCATGTCCTTGCGTCGTAAATCAAGAAAACGATATTGCAATCGCAAATCTTCGCCAGCGCCATCATTCGTGGCGACTTGAAACGGTAATGTTTTTGCCGCGGATTGTAATTCTGCTGTATCAATCCCAACCTCAATCGCACCGGTTGGTAATTTATCATTTTTTGTCTCATCAGAACGCGCGATAACCTTACCAGTAACTGTTACAACGCTTTCGACACGCCAACTTTCGACCTCGGCAAATTGGGCGTGGTCCGTGTCGATCACACATTGAGTCAAACCATGTGTATCCCGCAAATCAATGAACAACAACCCACCATGGTCGCGTTTACGGTGAACCCACCCTGATAATTTAACAGTCTCGCCAACGTTTTCGGCGCGCAATTGTGCGCAATGATGTGTTCTAAATTCATGTGTCATGGTTTTATTCCTTTATTTTGGAATATTTATAACCGTGAAAGACCCAAGATACAAAAGGTTTTTGACAAATACTATTGATTAAATTGTCAATTACCAATAAACGTCATTGATATAAAAAAGGACACAACCATGACATACGACCAAGCGATTGAAGCAATCTATACATCATTAGAAAATGACAACGAAGACATTGAGCTGCATATTGCTGCGCTCAAGCAAGCAATGAAAAAAAAAGAAATAACCGAGGCCGTTTTTCAATCTGCGCGCCTGCCCATCAATAACCGCGAGGGTCGCAAGACAATGCAGGCTTATTTCAAAAAACGTGGCGTGAAAGTTGCTTTTGAAAAATAATATGCTCAAACTTCCACCATTTTTTTATAATCCACCAACAGACCCATTGCGAATATTATATCAAGATGACGATTTGTTGGTTTTGTCCAAACCCAGTGGCCTGCTGAGTGTTCCCGGTAAGAGGGAAGGTCATGAGGATTCACTGGAAACACGCGCAAAGGCACAGATTTCTGGCGCACTTTTGACTCACCGCCTCGATGTTGAAACATCTGGTGTATTCTTAATGGCAATGAATAAGGATGCCCAAATACACCTCAACCGGCAATTTGAAAAACGCCATACAAAAAAGGAATATATCGCCAATGTTTGGGGGCATGTCGAGGCGGATAGTGGTCGTGTTGATTTACCGATGTGCGTCGATTGGCTCAATCGTCCACGCCAAAAGATATGCCATGAAAATGGCCGTGCCGCCCAAACCGATTGGGAAGTTTTAGAGCGAGGCACTCTGCCCTCTGGCGATGCCTATACACGGATGTTGCTAAAACCAATTACGGGCCGGTCACACCAATTGCGTGTCCATATGGATGAAATAGGCCATCCCATTTTAGGCGAGGTTTTTTATTCCAATGACGAGGCGGAAAAGGCCGCGGACCGCCTTCAACTCCACGCCCAATCCCTGACAATCTATCATCCTAAAGATGGAAGCACGATTACTTTTAATGACCCTGCACCATTCTAACCAACTGTAAATAAACACTTTGCCTGTCATGCTCTTCCTGCTAAAGATGATCAATGAATAAAAAACCAGAATATCTTCTCCTCGATACAGAATTTGTCCGTGAGAAAACTTATTTTTCAAAACTATGTTTGGTACAGGTGTCGGGCCCAGGGATTGAACCGACCATCATTGATCCGCTTGACCCCACAACCGAAATGGAACCCTTATTGGATGCTTTGAACGACCCTGATGTTGTGAAGGTTTTGCATTCCGCCTATCAAGATTTAGAGATTTTTTATCACCTAACGGGCAAGGTTCCTGCCCCCATATTTGACACCCAAGTCGCCGCAAGCGTTTTGGGGTATGGTGAACAAGTCTCATACGCCAATTTATGCAAGGATATTTGCAATGTTGAAATTTCAAAATCCCAACAATTCACCGATTGGTCAATTCGTCCGCTGTCACAGGCACAAATTGATTACGCCCTTGGTGATGTGATTTATTTGAAGGACATTTATCTGGAATTAAAAAAACGCCTTGCTGATCGAAATCGCGGAGAATGGATTGCCGAAGATATCGCGCGTTTGGAAAATCCAGATACATATCACGTGCATGCCGACAAAGTTTGGGAAAAAATCAAAATGCGGTCGGACAAACCCAAACATCTGGGTGTCCTACGTGAAATCGCGGGATGGCGCGAGGCCGAGGCCATGCGCCGTGATATGCCCAAAAATTTTATCATGCGCGACGACACATTAATGGAAATCGCCATGACCATGCCAAAGGACGCCAAAGCGTTGGAACGCGTGCGCGGTTTCCAATCATCACAAATCAACAAACCAATGGGTAAGGCAATGTTAGATGCCGTGCATAAAATTGAAAAAGCGAATGCAGATACCCTACCCCGTCGTGAACGCAAAAAATCCTTTCCACCATCAAAAGCCGGTGTTTTGGAAATGCTCAAACTCCTCCTTAAAATCGAGGCTGCACATCACGACATCACCCCCCGCCGTATTGCCGACACGGATGATTTACAAGATATCGCCATGAATGGTGAAAAGGCGAAAGTGCCGTGTATGAGCGGATGGCGATTCGATATTTTTGGTAAAAAATGCGTTGATCTCATCGAGGGACGCATCGCACTCACACTCAAAAATGGCGAGATTGATATTGGTGAAATGAAATAATAAATAGATATAGAGTTACATTATCTATATAATAACATTATGCCTATTCAAGATTTACATTTTTCAAGGAAACCAAAAAGCCGCCTTGCATCACAAAAGCATGACCAACAAGTAGAAAAGCATAAGTCACGGCATCAAAGAAAAGAAGACCGAATATTGCTTGCCAAAGTTTTTTCTAGTATGACAATCGTATGCGCTCTCGTTGGAGGAGTAGCCTTGGCAAACCTACCAAGCTTTTGTAAAAACCACAATCCAAACGCAACATCATCTTCATTTGACTTACCAAGCTTTAAAAACCGCAATAATTTTCAAAAAGCCCCATGCCGTTTTAATTCAAGATTTAAAGAGTTTCTTCCGCGATAATATCCTTGCGCGAGAGTTTTCCAATCATCGTTTTTGGCAATGGCTCCGTTCTAAATTCAATGTCCTTGGGCATTTCGATTGGGGATATTTTGTCCTTTAGAAAATCACGCAAAACATCTTCGCTCACACGATGTCCATCTTTTAATTTTATCCATGCCTTAACACGCTCACCGCGTTTATCATCGGGCAACCCGCCAACGATGCATTCCTCAACATCTTGGTGTTTATAGATGGCTTCCTCAACATGGCGGGGGTACACGTTATATCCGTTGGTGATAATCAAATCCTTGATACGATCAACGATGAAATAATATCCATCCTTATCAACATAGGCGATGTCGCCCGTGTGTAAAAATCCATTGATAATCGTGTTTTCGGTGGCTTCGTTATTGTGCCAGTATCCTTTCATGACCTGCGGGCCCTTGATACATATTTCGCCTTTTTCACCTTGTTTTATCAATTTTTTCGGCTTTTCTGGATCACGAATTTCAACCTCCGTTCCCTTCAACGGCAAACCAATTGACCCTGGTTTGTTGACACCCTTTAATGGGTTAACATGTGTCACAGGCGAAGATTCCGTTAAACCATATCCCTCGACCAAAATACACCCTGTTGTTTTTTCAAACTTACGTTTCACCTCAACAGGCAACGGCGCACCACCAGAAATACAACGTTTCAGTGATGTTAAATCATATTTACCAATATTGGCGTAATTGGAAATGGCGTTATAAATCGCCGCAACCGCGGGCATAACGGTTGGTTTTTTCTTATGGATACATTTAATGGCATCATCCAAATCAAATCGAGGAATGGCAATAATTTCCGCGGCAATACGCACCGCCAAATTCAACGCAACTGTCATGGCGAACACATGAAAAAATGGAATAACCGCCAACATTTTTTCTGCGCCCATTTCAACACCATCAAACGCAATTAAACATTGTTCGGTATTTGCCGATAAATTGGCATGGGTTAACATCGCGCCCTTTGGCACGCCCGTTGTTCCGCCCGTATATTGCAATAAGGCGACATCATTTTCGACATCAACCACAACAGGTTCAGGTTTTGCTGCATAATTCATGATGTCATCCAAATCAATATGGTGATTATCACGTGGCCATTTAGCAATTTCACCGCCCTTAATCACAGGGAACAGCAGATTTTTAGGGAAAGGCAGAACATCAACAAACCGACAGACGATAATATGTTCCAATGTTTTTGTCCGTGACAACATTGCCCCAACCTTGTCATAGGTTGCCTTTAAATCGAGCGTCACCATAATTTCCGTTTCGGAATCATTAATTTGATATTCCAGCTCATCAAGAGCATAAAGCGGATTATAATTCACCACCACCATGCCCGCCTTTAACGCACCGTAATAGGCCACCAGATATTGAGGGCAATTGGGTAAACACAGACCAATTTTCGTACCAACCTTAACCTCCGCATCCTGCAGCCCACGCGCAAACGCATCAACCGATGCGCCCATTTCCGACCATTTGAATTTTTTACCAAGGAAATCAAACGCGTTATTATCAGGATAATCACGCGCCGCATCATCAACAATTTTATATAAAGGATATGTAGGAATAGTTTCAGTCATATTGTGCCCCGCAACAATTAAGATATTGATATCACTATTAATAATGATATCAGAAATTTATTGAGAGAGGATTAATTTTTTAGAGTTTTGGAATTTTAGGTGATCCATGTAAATATTTACCTTGCACAAGTCGTGATACATTGTAACCTGCTCCTACCGCGCAAAATGCACTGCTTAAGCCAGCTATCACCGTCGGATATTTGATAATTGTGCTAACAATATCATTAGGAACTAAATTCGCAGCATAAATTCCAAAAACACAAACCAAACCAGTACCCAGAGACACTTTGGCCATTTGACTTGCTGTTTCAACTACTCGATCATATTTTTGAAGTCGACTGACTGGCGAAGCGTTATAAACTTTCTCCGCCCTTGGTCTCTCCCATGGATTTTCAACTTTTAATGTCATAAATAAGAATTTAACTAATTATATCTTGGATTGCAACTTATTTTTAACCCATTGCCATTTTTCACCGATTGTATATCTCAACATTAACGCCGATGGCGTCACCACCAATGTTAATATTGTTGAGAATGTCAGTCCAAAAACAATCGCCGTGGATAATTGTACCCACCATTGTGTTGATGGCGCGCCAACAGACACATCACGCGTGATAAAATCGATATTGGTTTGCGTTACCATGGGCAGTAATCCACATACGGTTGTGATTGTGGTTAACATGACGGGCCTAAGTCTTTGATATCCTGTCATTAAAATCGCCTCGCGCACGGGCATTCCTTTTTTATTGTGAAGATAATCAAACGTATCGATCAAAACGATATTATTATTCACAATAATCCCGGCAAGCGCGATAACGCCCGTCCCGCTCATAATCACGCCAAAGGGTTGCCGGATCACCATCAGGCCAATAAACACACCAATTGTGGACATGATAACGGCGGTTAGAATGAGAAACGCACTATAAAAACTGTTGAATTGCGTGACCAAAATAATCGCCATCATAAATAATGCGACCATAAATGCCTTCATCAAGAACAGCATCGATTCTTGTTGGTCTTCGTCCTGACCCTTAAATTCAATCGATACACGCGGGTCAAAGGCATCGGGGTTTTCAATGATCCATTGTTTTACGGCCTCGGCCTTTGACGCAATATTAATTTCAGGCGGTAAATCGGCCTTGACCGTTATGACCCGACGTTGATCCACCCGATTGATTGTTCCCACCGCATCCTTTGGCGTGCGGGTTACGAAATTGGACACGGGCACCTGCCCTGCCTCCGCCGATTCAATACGGATTTTATCCAATTGCGCCAATGTTCGGTCTTCGGCCTTATGGCGAATAACAATATCAATTTCTTCGTCACTGTCATTCGGGCGATAATCCGACACAATCAATCCGTTGGTCACAAGGCGAACATATTGCCCAATCGTCGCCAAATCAATACCAAATTTTGACGCCTGCGCCCTATCCACCTGTAATTCCCACTCAATTCCAGGAAGAGGTCTCGTATCCTCAAAATCAATAAAATCACCTACCTCGTTCATCGCGCGGTATAATGTCTCAACCGATTCATCCAATAATTCAGGGAAACGCGACGCGATATTCACCTCAATCGCCTTGCCTAATGGTGGACCGCCTTGCATTTTTCGTGTTTGAATTTTAATGCCGGCAATATCCGCCGTATCATTGCGAATATCCTCTAAAATTTCATCAGCGGGTGCGCGCGTATCCCACGATTCAAATTCCAATGTAATTTGACCAATCGTATCGGCAGGAACCTCGTCATTTCCGCCCTCGGTCGTTGCGCCAATTTCGGCGTAAACCAATCTGATACCATCATGACCAATAATTTTTTTCTCAACATCACGAACCAATTTCGATTGTTCATACACGGATAAATTACCTCGTCCTTGAATCAGAACCTTGGCGAATTCAGGTTCAATATCTGGGAAAAACTCAACGCCCTTACCATATTTTGAGTAAACAACCTGAACTCCTATCAACAATACAAAAACCCCGATCAGAATAAGCAGTGGAATTTTCATCGCGCCGCGTAATATCATTAAATAAAACTTCATAACACCCGTTGCACGATCCAGATTACGGGCATCATCTGGGTCTAATTCATCATCAGATTTATTATTCTGACTGCGTTTTCCAATCAATGCACCAAGTACGGGTACAAACACTAATGCCATCGCAAGAGACGACACCAACACCCCAATCATGGTCATGGGCATATATTTCATAAATTCGCCCGCCGTGCCCGGCCAAAATAATAATGGTGCAAAGGCCGCCAATGTTGTCGCGGTTGATGCAATAATCGGCCATGCCATGCGCTTTGCCGCCTGAGCGTAAGCCTGAACTTTATCCATGCCTTCATTCATTTTGCGGTCTGCATATTCGGTCACAACAATCGCACCATCAACCAACATTCCAACCGATAAGATAAGGGAGAATAAAACAACGATATTGACCGTTAGTCCCATGACATAGATAATTAAAATTCCACTCAGGAACGATCCAGGAATGGCAATCCCAACCAAAAGCGCCGAGCGAAAACCCAGCGCCGCAACACACACAATCATCACCAATAAAATGGCGGATATAATATTGTTTTGTAAATCCTTCAACATATTACGGATGTCATTTGATTTATCGAGGGTATAGCTGACCTGAATTCCCTCTGGCCATAATTTGGATTCTGCATCCACCAAATCACGAACGGCCGCAATTGTTTCAATGACATTCTCACCCGTACGTTTAACCACGTTCAATGCAACGGCATTTTCACCATTGATACGCGCCAAATTTTGCGCATCCTTGAATGATCGTCTAATTTCCGCGATATCACGCACCATCACAACGGAATCACCATTTGTTTTTAAAGGCATATCTTGTAGATCAGCGAATGTTTCGAACAGCCCAGGAACCTTAATGGCGAATTTTCCATTACCCGTGTCCATATTTCCCGCGGCAACCAATTGATTGGAATTACGAAAAAATTGAATGAGTTGAGGGCCATCAAGTCCATAGGATTCAAGCGTGACGGGGTCAATCAGGATTTCAACCAATTCCTCACGATCACCACTGATATTCACCTCTAAAACGGTATTAATCGCCTCAAGTTTATCTTGTAGATTTTGCGCTAATTTCAACAATGTTCGCTCGGGCACATCACCGTGCAACATCACCGCCAAAACGGGAAATAAACTGAAATTAACTTCGTTGACTGTTGGTTCATCAACATCGGGAGGTAAATCGGGTCGCGCTTGATCAACCGCCTTTTGCACATCATCCAACGCCTTGTCCTTATCAAATCCTGCGCGGAATTCCAAAACGACATTACCGCCACTTTGATAGGCGGAGGCGCGCATTTCCTTTAACCCCTCGATTGAGGCCAATTCCTGTTCCATTGGACGTACAAGCAATCGTTCGGAATCATCGGGCGATACGCCCTCTAAATACATTGAGACATAGATAATGGGGATGTCGATATCAGGGTCAGATTCCTTTGGAATTGTTATATACGCATATGTTCCCGCGATTAAAATCAGGATTAATGTCGCAACAACCGTGCGCGTCCGTGATAATGCGGCATCAATAATCGACATTATTCATCGGCCTTTTCAACGGGTTCAATAATTTGATTTGGAACAATAAAATCTTGCCCTACCATCACAACGCGCGATGATTCTGGCAATCCCATTATCCAAACATGGTCTGGTGTATCCTCGATAATTTCAATCGGTGTGAAATTCACCTTATTTTCGCTATCTATCGTTTTGACACCAACAGCGCCCGCATCATTCAAGGTCATAATGGATGGTGGAATTTTAAAGGCCGTTTTGCTTCGCACCTCGATATCAACCTGTGCCGTCAATCCTGCGGGCAATTGATTATCCGTATTCTCCATTAAGACAGTGACACGAAATGTACGGCTTTGAGGGTCAGCCGATGGCGCGATATAATCAACAATGCCATCGCGTTTTTCACCACCCACAAAACGAATGGTTGCGGGCGCGCCTTTTTTCAACTGCACCACTTCCTTTTCATTCACAAACAAAACAATTTCCAATGGAGATAGATCAACAATTTCAGTAATCGGATCTGCAATACGGACGTAATCACCAACATCAACATCACGCCGCCCTAATATTCCATCAAATGGCGCGATAACCGTTGTTTTTTCCAAATCAATTTCCGCACGCTTTAACCCTGCACGTGCTGATTCATAGGCCGATTGTGTTTGCGCCAAACGAACATCGGATGCAAACCCCTGCTTAATTAACTTTTTCGCAGAGTCATATTCAATTTTCCGTTGTTTTACCAATTCTCGTGATTCACGCACACGCTCATTTCGTTCACGCACATCAATTTTCACAATTTCTTCTCCTGCCGTAATTATGGCACCTTCATCATGCAAAATTTCAACAATTTGCCCTTCGGCCTCGGCGCGCAGGGTCACATTTTTTGATGCTTCTGATCGGCCATTCACCGTAATTTTCTTGATATAGGGTTCAGACGAAATCGTTTGAACCTGAACCTTCATCAATTCCGATTTTTTTTCTGCTTGGGCTTGAGATGGTGCATCATCAACACTATCTGATGAAATAAGAAACCCTGAGCCAATCCAGACCAAGGCAATGATTGCAATGACGAACGCTATAAAATATGATTTTTTCATGAAAATTTTCTCTATTTCTATTTTATACGCTTATAACATAGGATATGGTTCATAACCATGGACAATAAAGACATTCACGATAAAAACACACGCACACTTCTCATTGTTTTTGGGGCTGTTTTTTTTATGGTTGGCTTGGCATTTGCATCCGTCCCCCTTTATGATTTATTTTGTCGCGTGACAGGGTTTGGTGGCACAACACAATTATCATCCACATTGCCCGACACGATTTTGGATCGTAAAATCACGGTTAAATTTAATACCGATGTGAATAAAAAATTGCCTTGGGATTTTGAATCCGAAACATCGGAAATCACACTGAATGTTGGACAAGACGCGCTTGTCAATTTTGTTGCCACTAATAATGGTGATACGCCTGTGGCTGGCACCGCCGTTTATAACGTCACGCCGTTAAAGGCGGGAAAATATTTTCACAAAACGCAATGTTTTTGTTTTGATTACCAAATCTTAAACCCAAACCAAAAAATGAATATGCCCGTTGTGTTTTACGTTGACCCATCCATGAATGATGACCCCAATATGGAGGATGTGACGACAATCACATTATCCTATAGTTTTTTCAAATCTGATTCATCAGAGCTAGACCAAGCGATGGAAACATTTTACAATAGTGACGTAAATTAATCTAAGGGACTAAAATCATGTCAGATAAAATCGAATATGGAACAACAGGCAAACCACATCCATACCACATCGTGGAACCCAGCATATGGCCAATCGCATCATCCTTTGCCGCGGGATTATTGGCATTGGGTGCGGTTCTTTTCATGCACGATGTCTCTTGGGCGGGTTTGCACTTAGGCTATAAAGGCCTTGTCCTTGGTTTTATCGCCGTATTGGCCTGTATGTTTTTTTGGTGGCGCGATATGATTTATGAGGCTGTTGTGCAAAAGGCACACACAGCCGTCGTCCAAATCGGTTTTCGATTTGGTATGATGTTATTTATTTTGTCCGAGGTGATGTTTTTCGTTGCATTTTTCTGGGCATTTTTCAATGCATCCCTGTTCCCTGTTGGCGGTGTTTGGCCGCCCGAAGGCATAGAGACCGTTAATCCGCTTGATCTTCCCCTGATGATGACCATGATTTTATTGCTCTCTGGTTGTACAATTACATGGGCGCACGCGGCCATTTTAGAAAAAGACAACGATAATCTTGTCCGTGGATTGCTGTGCACTGTAATTTTGGGCGCGGTCTTTATGTGCTTCCAAGCCTATGAATATGTTCATGTGGCAAACCATTATTTTGGTTTCACCGATGGTATTTTTGCCTCAACATTCTATATGGCGACTGGGTTCCACGGTTTCCACGTCTTGGTTGGTACAATCTTTCTCTTTGTTTGTTACAAACGCGCAAAGGCCAAACATTTCACCAAGGAATCCCATTTCGGGTTCGAGGCTGCGGCATGGTATTGGCATTTTGTTGATGTTGTATGGTTGTTCCTTTTCATCGCCGTTTACTTCTGGGGTAGTGGTGAACTAGGCGCGCATTAATAAATGAACGCCCCACTCCTCAAACAATCTCTTAAAAACGGATGTCCAAAATGTGGGCAACCTAACATCTTCCCACATCGCCTGACCTTGGATGTGAAGGACAAATGCGATTCATGCGGATTTAAAATTGCCGATCACGACAGTGGTGATGGCCCTGCGTTTTTTATTCTCTCAATCCTGTGCATCGTGATGACTCCCCTCGCCCTTTGGTTGGCTGCGGTGATTGATATTCCGTTATGGGCGCATGCGGTCGTGTGGACGGTTGCCTGTATTGGGTTTTGTATCTTAACCCTACAACCGCTCAAGGCCTATTTCATTGCCCTGAATTACAAACATCGTGGTGGGGCGAAAGGTGTTTAAAAATATCATCGCCACCGGTGTTTTAATTGGCGCGGTTACTCTTATGCTCAATCTTGGTTTTTGGCAATTGGATCGGTTGGAATGGAAAAATGACATTTTATCTAAAATTGAAAAATATGAATCATTGGACGCAACCAAAACGCCATTAGATTTATCAAATACCGAAGATTTTCAACGTGGTTATATTGAGGGGCGTTTTTTAAATAAACCCGCCGTGCAAATCAAACCCCGCACAAATACGGATGGCGCCGTTGGGTATCATTTACTCTATCCCTTTAAAACAAACGACGGACAAAATATTATCGTGAATATGGGGTGGCGTGACGGTGAAACATACCCCATACCAACATCACGGAAAATAACGGGATATTTACGTTCACCCGATAAACAATCATCCTTCACACCACAAAATAAACCTGAGAAAAATCAATTTTATTCAATCGATATGAATGATTTAGAAACATTTTATAATTTAAAACTAAATTCAAAAATTTTATATCTCGACAACGCATTCTCAACCATGCAAAAACCCCGCAACAAACACGCACAATATGTGGCGTTTTGGTTTGGGATGAGCGGACTTCTAATATTACTCAGTTGTTTATATTTATGGCGCGCACGGCGACAGGCTTCTTAACGGGCGTAACCATGTTGGAATTTTGTGACGGAACCACCCCCGTGATTGCGGTAAATTTCTTTTGAACCTCGGCAACGAACACTCTGAAGGATGATAATTGCGCACCTTTCAATTGTTCACCCAATGGTAAATCAACGGAATGCGGATTGACCTTTACGCCGTTTTTATGCACTTCGTAATGTAAATGAGGGCCTGTTGACCGGCCAGTATTTCCTACATATCCAATTGTTTGTCCTTGTTTGACGCGGGCCCCTGCGCGAATGCCCTTGGCAAATCCATTGAGGTGAGCGTAGGCGGTTGAATATGTGTTGTTATGTTTGATTTTAATGTAATTTCCAAAACTGCTAAATCGGTTTGCGCGTTGCACTACGCCATCCCCCGCCGCATAAATCGGTGTCCCTATTGGTGCGGCGAAATCGACGCCCTTATGCGCCTTTTTATACCCCAAAACGGGATGTGTCCGCATACCATAGCCTGATGACAATCGCGCCCCATCAATAGGCGTTTTCATTAACGCACGTCGTATGGATTGACCGCTTGGTTCAAAATAATTTGGGAATCCTTTATCCTTTTCATAGAGGTAAATCGGCATATCGCGGTTACGCAATTTTAAATTCGCATATAAAAAACGGTTGGATCGCACATATGAACCATCCGCCGTTTCGCGTGTTTCATAGAGGATTTCAACCTGTTCCCCACCCCAAATGTCCCGTTGAAAATCAACCGTCCAAGAATACGCCTTAATCATTTGATTGATAATGCCATCTGGTACACCTGCCTTACCCATCGATCCATAAAGTGAATTTTCAATAGTTGTAACAACAGCATGAGTTTTTAGTTCTAGTGGTTGTGTCTTTTTTTCCGCAACCCATTGCTCGTTATCTTTGGTTAAAATAACCGATGACAAGGAATCGTAGATATAAGAAACCGATTGAACGCTATCCTTTGTTCCTAAACGTTCGTTGGAAACAACAATTTGATGCCCTGGTTTGATGGCTGTTGGATCAACATATTTTTTAATTGCGGTCATCGCGCCGACATAATCATCACCTGATAAACCTGTTTGTTCCATCAATAAACCCAAACTATCACCCGATGCAATTTCCATCGTTTTAAACCAATTATATGGCTTATTAAAATAAGGACGCGCACCCATGCGTGATAAAAATGGTGTGATACCATTTCCCTCAACTTCGGGATCATATTTAATATCCTTAAACGACATTTCTTTTGGCGCTTCTGTTGGCTTCTCCGCAATTATTTCAACGGTGGCATCCTCTGCATAATCTTCTATTCCGTTATTGGGAATAAATGAAATAATCAGCAATATTGCAACGATAACCGCCGCAACAAACCTCAGGCGGATATTTCCCGTTGAAGTCAATAAATGACGATGTTTAAAGTTAAGTTTATCGAGCATGATATTACGGTGTTGTTATTATTATTTCTTATATCGTTTACTGGCGGATTTTAATTGACCACAAGCGGCCAAAATATCATCACCTCGGGTCTTTCGTATAGGGGCATCCAACCCTTTATCCCGAAGTATTTTTGCAAATGCCTCTATTCTGTTTCTATCCGACACAACTAAACCGCTCCCCGGCCATTCATTAAATGGAATTAAATTTATCTTAGAAGGGATATCGCCAATTAATGTGGCAAGATTATGAGCATGCATATCGCTGTCATTAATATCCTTGAGCATCACATATTCAAATGTAATACGACGCTTGGCATCCAATGGATAATCACGACATGATTGCATTAACTCTGATAACGGATATTTCTTATTAATCGGCATGATTTCCGTGCGTAACTCATCATTCGCCGCGTGCAATGAAATCGCCAAATTCACATTTAATTCCTCGCCACATTTCACAATCATTGGCACAACACCCGACGTTGACAATGTGATACGGCGTTTTGAAATGGACAACCCATCACCGTCCATACAAATTTTCAATGCCTTGGCGACATTTTGATAGTTATAGAGCGGTTCGCCCATCCCCATCATGACAATATTGGTAAAATCACGACCGCCCTCTTTCGCACCACCAGACGGCCATTCATCCAAAACATCGCGTGCATGCATAATTTGTTGCAGGATTTCGTGTGCCCCCAAGTTCCGCACAAGCGGTTGCGTACCCGTATGGCAAAATTTACATGTTAATGTACATCCAATTTGAGACGACACACATAATGTTCCGCGTGTTTCCTCAGGGATAAAAACCGTTTCAACCATTTGACCGTCATTTAATTTCAACAGCCATTTGATTGTGCCATCGGTGGATTTTTGTTCGGTTTCAATTTTTGGGCGGCCAATCGAAAATCGATCATTCAAAAACACCTTCATATCCTTTGGAATATTGCCCATATCATCAAATGATTGAACACCACGTTGATACATCCAATGCCAAATTTGTTTCGCGCGAAATGGTGGAACCTGATATTTGCCCAACAATGCGATCAGCTCGTCCTTGGATAACCCAATAATATTCTGACGTCCCTCAGAATCAACCTTGGGCGCGGCAAAAACTTTTTCATGTTTTTCAATCGACGTATCGCTCATAATCCGCGCAATGTAGGTCGTAGTGGAGAGAAAGTAAAGAAATTAAATATTGACATATTTTAATATTTATAATATTTTATGTCATGCCAAATTTACAACAATCCACACGTGGTGATTATTTTAGAAGTGTCTGGAGCCTTTTGACCACTATCCCTTTCACGGATCGGGATCAATTTTACAAAGACATCATGGGGAAACGCACGAATTTTTCCGATGATGGCGACTTAAAACTCTACACCAAAACCATCACAAGAGACGGACAATCATTTGACGTCCCTTGGATTCAGGCAGGGCATGGTTTCTATACCATAGTCGAACGCAATATACCCTTTATACATAAGGGGCTTCCTCGCTATCATGAGGGTATTAGCGTTCTGTATTCTGATAAACCAAAAAGCCTAAAGGCTGTTTTATCCGGTGACACAAGCCGAACAGAGGACATCGATATTCTATCCTTTCAGAAAAAGAAAGATTTTGAAATTCTTGGCAAGATTTCTTATAGGCGTTTAATTAATCGCATAAAAGAAGATAATCAAACATTAAGAGTCGATATCCAATCCCATGAAACCTTTATAGGGGAAAGTGATCGCTTGTGGCGCTCTGACTCCTGCGTTCTATTCGCCCTTCCGCACCCTAACGAGCCCGATCATCATGATATCTATCAATATTTTAATCCATTGGGCGAGGATGGTTTATTTATTAATGATGATATGTTGGATAATTCAAAATATCAAAAATACTTAAAATCAATATCACTTAAAACCACACCCCATCCCGTTGCAAAATCTCATTTAACAAAATGGATGCATGAGCGTGCGAATTTCACAGCCAAACAAACTATGAATGGTTTTAGCCCAGACAAACCTTATAATTCTTTTAAAAATTTGAATAAAAAAATTTTCAAAGGTGCATCTCAACCCATATTCCACACGCTTGCACGACTCAACATCCCATCCGCCATAACTGGCACAGTCATAGCGGGGGTATCGGCTTATGCGTTTGTCTTTGTCGCAACATTGTTTGCCGCCGCAAAGACAATGGGGATGGCCTCACTTTTAACCAAGACCGCTGTTTCTAGTTTAGTTTTGGGAACAAATCCAATCAGCCGTGTTTTGAACGGCATTGTAAAATATGTTCCACGCCTCATTCATAGAAATAAAACACGTCAAGTCAAACGTTTCTATGATTATAAAGTTGATTTTACGCCTTATCCGCATTTTATTACCGATATCATACGTGCAACCAAGGCTAAACCAGCCTTTTTCGACGGGATTAAATTTATGCCTTCCGCGGACTTTTCGTCTTTTTTCGGGAATAATGTTGCTCCCATCCCTACCCATGGTGAAAAAGAGGAAATGCAGTGGTTTTTATCAAAAAAAATTCATGCCGATTGTCACAAAGGCGCTAGTGTTATTTCCCTACTATTCAATACAAAAACAAATGCAACCGCCCTACAACTTATAGACGGGCGTGGCGATCGCTTTATTCACGAGATTGATGGTGAAGCCTGTGCAGTAGAGCAAGGAAAAGCCATAAAAATTACATTAGATGGTAACGGTGACTATATTGAAACAGAGATTTGTACGTCCGTTTTGGATTTCTATCAACCCCTTGACTATCGTCCGCCCAAACTAACGCCATTTGATGAACAGCCAATTGCAAATGACCAAACCTTATCAATATTACCCGACAGTC
Organism: uncultured Micavibrio sp.; assembly: GCA_964350795.1. Taxonomy (GTDB): domain Bacteria; phylum Pseudomonadota; class Alphaproteobacteria; order Micavibrionales; family UBA1664; genus UBA1664. The sequence goes on along the minus strand of CAYGLI010000001.1, from coordinate 7,760 downwards.
GCACCAAGCGAAAAGCAGTTAGCGCAAGGAATGCCCTGAACACTGCTGGTTCTATGAAATCTATATCCCCTCGCCCTTCGGGATTGGTTGTCCACGGTGCACGCGCGCGCAAATTATGAGGCCGTAGCAGATAAGCGCGGCGAGCATCGCCGACCCTCCATAGGATATCAACGGCAATGGCACACCCACAACGGGCAGCAATCCCATCACCATGCCGATATTGATTGTGACATAGAGGGAGAGGTTAATCGTTAACCCTAATATCAATAATTTTGAAAAAATATGTTTGGCCTGCACCGCATAAACAAACCCGAATATAAATGTCGCGATGTATAGCCCCATAATGAGCAATCCACCCATAAAACCTTGTTCTTCCGCCCATAGGGTAAAGATAAAATCCGTGTGTTTTTCAGGTAGGAAGTTCAAACGCGCCTGCGTCCCTTCCAAATACCCTTTACCATCAAAACCACCCGACCCAATGGCGATTTTAGATTGTGTCACATGATACCCCGCGCCCATCGGATCTTGGGATGGATCAAGGAATGTATCAACCCGTGTCCGTTGATAGGGTTTGAGGATATACATGTATGACAGCGGTATAACCGCACTCATTAACAACGCACCACCAACAAATAAACGCATACGCACACCCGCTAAAAACATGATTGTTAAACCACCCATTCCTATCATTAGCATTGTTCCCAAATCAGGCTGTCTTCTAACTATCTCCATAGGTATAGCCATTATCATTATAGGCCAGAATAATTTACTATATTTACGAACATCGCTTTTGTCCAAATCGTGATAGTATTTTGCAAGTGCCATAATGACCCCGATTTTCATCAATTCCGATGGTTGCAAATTCATGAACCCCAAATTGATCCACCGTTGCGCCCCCATGCCGACATGTCCCATAATTTCAACAATCACAAGTAGCCCAATACCCGCAAACCAAATTGGATAAGACAACCAATACCAATATTTCAAATGAATAAAGGCAACAATCACCATGCCGATAAACAAAAACCCAAATCGCAAAACATGCTTGTCCGCCCATTTGTAAAATTCACCCTCCGCCGCGGAAGTCAGTGCCAACGCTCCCAATCCCGTTATCACGATAATTAATCCGATCAGGATGATGGGAAGGGATTTAACCTTCCCCCAAAATGTCAGCTGTTTTGCGCCTACCGAAAAATCAATCATGATGACACCTCTGGATTAACCGACGTTAATTTTATTGGTGTTTGGGATGGTGCGATGTCTTGCGCGGCCTTAAGGATGTCACGTGCCAATGGTGCGGCGGTTCCTGACCCTGATCCACCATGTTCCACAACAACCGATACGGCGTAACGAGGGTTATCAAACGGGGCATATCCAACGAACAAGGCGTGATGTCGATTTTTCCAAACAATATCTTCTTGTGCCAATAATCCCGCGCGTCGTTCCGCCATCGTGATACGACGAACCTGTGCCGTTCCTGTTTTACCGCCCATCTCTTGACCCTCAATACCGATTGCGGATGATTTTGCTGTTCCATCCTCACCAATCATCACCAATTCCATCCCACGATTGATAATACGAAGATTATTGTCACTCACTCTCATTTTCGGCCATTGTTGTTGTCTTTTACGCGTATGGTATATGCCATCATGCGCCACAATCCATGGTTCGACCGCATATCCACCATTCACCATGCGCGATGTCATCACCGCCAATTGCATTGGCGTTGTTAAGATATATCCCTGTCCAATCGTGGCATTAATCGTTTCGCCCAAATGCCATTCAGTTCCAAATTGCCCCCGTTTCCAGTTTTTATCAGGGACAAGCCCTGCCGATTCCAACGGCAATTTCAGGTCATATGTTTGACCAAGGCCAAATTGGCGCGCCATTTTTGCAATGCGCTCAATGCCCACATCCTGTGCAATATTATAAAAATAAACATCGCACGATTCTTCTAAGGCAGTATACACATTCATGCGGCCGTGCCCTGCGCGTTTCCAACAATGAAATCGTTCTTTGTTCACATCGAAATGCCCATTACAAAAAAAGCTGGTTTCATTATCAACAACACCTGCCTCCAATGCCGCCAGTGCAGTAATCATTTTAAACGTAGACCCTGGTGGGTATTGTCCTGATATCGCCTTGTTATTGAGCGGTTTCCCGGGATTGTTATTTAAATCATCCCATATTTTTTGTGGCAAGCGTGTTGCAAATAGATTGGGGTCAAAGGATGGATAGGACGCACAGGCGTAAACAGCCCCCGTATGCACATCCATGACCACCGCAGAGGCCGACTTTTCACGTGATAGAATATTCATGGTTTGTTGTTGCAACTCTTTATCAATTGTCAAACTGACGGAATGGCCTATTTCACCTTTTTCCGCACCCAATTCACGTACCATTCTGCCTGAGCTATTCACCTCAATTGATTTTGACCCTGCAAGGCCACGCAGGTTATTTTCAAATTCGCGTTCAATGCCTGTTTTTCCCAATTGAAATCCAGGAAGACGAAGCACAGGATCGTTGGTCATTTCCTTATCGCTCACGGCGCCAACATATCCAACGATATGGGCGAAATTTTCATCATAGGGATAGAGGCGTTTTTGCCCAACATCAATTGAAATTCCCGCCAAATCTGGCAAGGATATTTCAATCGCTGAGACATCTTCCCATGTCAGATTATCGCGAATTTCAATTGGGATGAATTTCGCCTGTTTTCCTGCACGTTTTACAATTTCTTCCTTTTCCGATGGACGTAGATCGATAATATTAGACAGCGCGTCCAACGATGCCTGCATATCCGATGTTTGTTCAGGAATAATTTGAACACGGAAATTTTGTTCGTTATGCGCCAGCATCGCGCCATGCCGATCCATAATATACCCACGTACAGGCGTAATCAAATTCAGGTGAATACGGTTATTATCGGATAATGTTTGATATTGCTCACCATTGATAATTTGCAACCATGACAAGCGCGACACCAACCCACCATAAAGCGCGGTTGAACAGAGACCTAAAATAAATGCTCTGCGTCCAAATTTTTCAGAATGATTGCCGTCTGCCATTCCCTGACATTACACGGTGTAAGAACTTTAAAACAAGTAAGATTGGCAAAAAGGCCACAATATTAAGGATGATAGATAATAATGCAGGAAATATTACACCTGTTTTCCACATCAAAAGGCTTAACAATACAAATCGCACAACCTCAAAAAATACAGCAGATAGAGCGAAAACCATCAAATGGACCATCAATGGTTGTGACAAAATAATTCGCCGAACGCGATACAGGAAAATATAATAAGCTACAAATAAAAACGCATGAAGGCCAAGAAGGGAATCAACCGAAAAATCAATCGCCAAACCACCCAAAAATATAAACCATAACGGCATCACGGATGGATTAAAAACCGTCCAGTAAAATAATGGCGCTAAGAAAAAAATGACATGGACGTTATCTAGTGCAACAAAATCCATAACCTGCGTAGAGGCCACCAACAGCATTACATTAAACAAGTATATTGGTACTGATTTCATAAAATGTGGTTTTTGTGTATTAAGACCGTTGAGTGACACGCTATCTTAAAATGGATGAGCCAGCCGATGCCGTGGCACGTGTGGCCGACCCTGCAGGGACACCATAATCAACGATTTGCACATGGTTGGCGCGATTTGCATCGGCGAATGGGCGAACCGCCAGATTACCATCTTTATCAAGATATGTTTCGCCAACGGCAACGCCATAGGGGAAAATTCCGCCGTGCCCTGATGTCACAACCTTTTGGCCAACCTCAACCGTGTGTGTTTCTGGCAAGTGATCTAAAATCGGGTCGCCGTTATTTGTTCCCGCCAAAATCGCGCGATCTTGTGTCCCCTCAATCGTCACCGGAATGCGTGAATTTACGTCGCTCATCAACAACACACGCGATGTATTATCACCAGTCTCAATGACACGACCAATCAATCCCTCATGGCTTAATACGCCTTGGCCTTTGGTCAATCCATCCATTTCACCCGACTTCACCAAAATTGTATGTGAATATTGTGTCGCCGCATCCGATATCACTTTTGCACTGTGATATTCAATGACGTCATCTTGTTTCATATTCAACAAGTCACGCAAGGCCTTGTTTTCCGCGTCCAATCGGTTGGCGGTTTGAAACCATTCCATCAAGCGTTCGTTTTCTGCCGCTAACATTTCATTGTTTTTTTGAATATCCCACATAGCATTGATACGTGCAATTTCTGTTTGCAGATATTCAACTGGCTTAACCAAGCTGTCAGATAAGAATGCCGTTTGGTCAGCAAAATAGTGTTTTGTGATATTTGTAATTTCAGTCGCGAAAATATTGGATAAAAGCAATAGAGAGGAAACAGTAAGGAAAAAAGCCGATGACTTTCCTTGTTTGCGGTCTTGTAATGATGATATGGACATTTGGCGTGTTGCCAACCCCAGTCCAACAGATCCTTTACTCACATTTATCCCTCATAATATTGCCCGCACATCACGGACATAGTTTCGTACAATTTAAAGCATTAAAGAAATATTAATATTTGTTCAAGGCCTATATACGAATCTTATGATAAAATGTTTGTATTCAATGCGCAAGGGCGGTTAAGGTTTTATGAAGATACCTGTGATTGCAATGTGGAAGCAGATAAAATTGATTTCTCCTCCAACGCCTGCCCAGACCCCAACGCAACACACATTAACGCGTCATCGGCGGCGATTACGGGTAATCCTGTGGCATAGCGCAGGACATACGCCAAATTGGTCAACAATGCACCACCGCCCGTTAGAACAATCCCTTTATCAACAATGTCGGCGGACAGCTCAGGTGCAGTATTTTCCAATGCAACCTTTACGGCCTCAACAATTTGACTGACTGGTTCCATCAATGCCTCGGCAATTTGCCGTTCTGTCATTGTAATTTCCTTTGGCACGCCGTTCATTAAATCGCGTCCCTTGATATTCATTGTGCGTCCTTCACCATCTGCGGGAGGGCACGCGGCACCGATTTCTTTTTTAATACGCTCGGCCGTGGCCTCACCAATCAACAAATTATGCACACGACGGATATAGGCAATAATCGCCTCATCCATTTTATCACCACCAACACGCACGGATCGCGCATAAACAATGCCACCCAACGATATAACTGCAACCTCGGTTGTTCCTCCGCCAATATCAACAACCATTGACCCCGTTGGCTCTGTCACAGGCAATCCTGCGCCAATGGCGGCGGCCATGGGTTCTTCGATTAAGTAAACTTTTCTTGCCCCCGCGGATTCTGCCGCCTCGGTAATGGCGCGTTGTTCAACCGCAGTTGACCCACTAGGAACACAAATCACAATTTCAGGAGACACAAATGATCGACGGTTATGAACCTTACGAATAAAATGTTTAATCATGGCCTCAGCAACGTCGAAATCGGCAATCACACCGTCGCGCAATGGACGAATAGCGGTGATGTTTCCAGGTGTACGGCCCAACATCTGTTTTGCCTCATTTCCAACGGCCAAAACATGTTTTTTACCATTGATATAGGCGATGGCCACGACGGATGGTTCATTCAAAACAATTCCTTTACCCTTGACGTAGACAAGAGTGTTCGCCGTTCCAAGGTCAATCGCCATATCGGCGGACACAACGGAAAATAGTTTTGAAAACAATCTGAAAAAATCATTGGCCATGGATAGTAGTATTAGCGGTTTTTATTTTTACGCGCTAGCACAAAAACGAGATTGCTCCCAATAAAAAACCATAAGCATAAATTTTATGGTTTTTGAGTTTCAAGCAGTTTGTTGTGACGTGAAACAACTGACTTAATCATATTGAGTGTCAATTTATCCAAACGCTCCAACTGTCCCTCAATTGCATTTGAAAGAATAGGAACAGCCGATACAATTCCCTCCGCTTTGCCTGTCACGCTGTATTTTGAACCTGCAACCAGAGTATTTATTCCAACGAACTCACCTGTCTCACAGCTATATAGCTTCTCAGGGCCCTTTGGCGTGTTTTTATATAACGCAACAGTGCCCTGCGCGATTAAATAAACCTTGTCAGCCGGTTGCCCTTCGCGGAATATTACAGCGCCATCCGTGTATGCTTGCTTATCCTGTATAGCCATATAAATATGATATATGCATTTCAAACATAAAAAAAGCCCCTAAATCATGAGGAGCTTTTTTATTTTAATATTTATTTTAACGCTTAACCCTGACGGCATTTGTTACGTGGATTATTCGGATCAATCACGTAAACACGTCCTTTACGACGTACTAATTTACAAGTGCGGCTGCGCTTTTTCAAACTTTTAAGTGAATTTACAACTTTCATATTCTTATTCCTTTATAATTCTGAAATGGTTTTAGCGGATTATAAGCATGACTGTCAACACTTACTTAACTATTTGCGTGTTTAATGTGAATGGGGAATTATACTATTATGAGTACGATCAAAGAAATTCACACTGCGTTTAATGCGGGCGACATGATAATGGAACAAGGTACAATCGGGGATTGTGCCTATATCATTGAAAAAGGCGAAGTCGAAATTTTTATTGGTCACCCTAATGGGGATGACCAAAAAATTGCTACGCGCGGCGAGGGCAGTATCATCGGTGAAATGGCGTTAATTGATCAAAAACGACGCACCGCGTCGGTGAAAGCCACCACGGATTGTCGCTTAATCAAGATTACGGACGAAGATTTTAAACGTCGAATGGATACATCCGACCCCATCATGAAAATGATTACACAGGTTATATTAACGCGATATCGCGATACAATTTCCCGTATTCATGTTTTTGGTGAGGGCAATAATTACCCACCCGCCGAGGAAATTGAAAAAAACCTGACGCAATCAGGTAAGGCCGTTGAGCATTTAAAGATTGCCCAGCAATTTAAACACGCCATTGATAATGATGAATTGGAATTATATTACCAACCCATCATTGATCTAGAGACCAAAGATATTAAAGGATTTGAAGCCTTGATGCGGTGGAATCACCCTGAAAAAGGGTTTATGCCCCCTAACCTGTTCATCCCAATTGCCGAGGATAGCGGTATGATTATTGGCGCGACAGATTGGGCGATTGAGGAAGCCTGCAGTGCATTGCAACGTATAAAAGATGGTAATCCATCCTTAGAAAATCCTTTTATGAGCGTGAATTTTACGGCCATTGATATGTTACAAGCAGATTTCCTTAATAAATTAATGGCGGTTTGTAAAAAAACAAAAACCGATCCATCTGAAATTAAAATTGAGATGACTGAACGATTATTGATGAATAACCCTGAAAAAGTGCAACGCATGTTACAATCATGCAAAGAAGCAGGTTTTAAGATTGCCATTGACGATTTTGGTACTGGGTATTCATCCCTGTCCTATCTTCACCATTACCCCATTGATACGCTTAAGATTGACCGCAGCTTTGTTGTCCAAATGACAAAAGATGAAAACGCGCTTAACTTGGTCAAGGGTATTATCAATCTGGCAAAATCTCTCAAGATGGAATTAATTGCCGAGGGTATTGAGGAAGACCGTGAAGAAGCCCTATTGCTTAAATCCAATTGCGAAATGGCACAGGGATACAAGTATTCAAAACCTCTACCAGAGACTAAACTGCTAGATTTCCTCCAAAATCGATAAATTGTTTCGAATTCGAACTAATCATAAGAACTCCTTAATAATCACTATGTATTCTAGGTAAGTATAAGACGTGGAGTAGCATTGTCACATATTACAATGGGCT